>NZ_JBEPEQ010000245.1:0-1065 GCF_040300925.1 Micromonospora sp. NPDC000207 | reverse complement strand
GGGGGGGGCGCCCCCCCCCCCCCCGCGGGGGGGGGGCCCCCCCGGACGGCACCTGCGGCCCGGGTCGGCGACGCCCGACGTCGACGGACCTCGTCCTGGCTGATCGCCCTCTTCGCCGCCGTCGGGGTCCTGGCGGTGATCGCGCTCGTCGTGGCGATGCTTCCCGACAGCAACGATCCGGTGGACAGTCGGGTGGCCGTCCCGGTGTTGGCCGGGAAGACGGAGGCCCAGGCGGTCGAGGAGTTACGTGCCGCCGGGTTCAACCCGGTGGTCGGGGACCAGATCTTCAACAGCACCTGCGAGAAGAACCAGGTCGTCGAGCAGGAACCGGCGGCGGGCACCCAGTTGGAGCCCCAGCAGACCGTCACCATCCAGATCTGCGGTGGTCCGCAGGAGGTCGACGTCCCGAAGGTGGTCGGCTCCCCGTTCGACAACGCCGAACAGCAGATCGAGGATCGCAAGCTGGTGGTCGAACGCCGGGACGTGGACAACGCCCAGCCGGAGGGGACCGTCGTCAAGGTCGACCCGGAGGAGGGCACCAAGGTCGCCGAGGGCACCAAGGTCGTCGTCAACGTCTCCAGGGGCAACATCCGGAGGGTGCCGAACCTGGACGGGCTGAGTCGCAGCGAGGCCGTCCGACAGGTGGAGCAGCTCGGACTGGTGGCCCGGGTCGTCGACGGTGAGGAGGTCCCACCGGAGCAGGCCGGTCGGGTCAGCGGGCAGAACCCGGCGGCGGGCCGCAACGCCAAGGTGGGCGAGCGGGTCACCATCGAGGTCAGCGTGGCGGAGGAGCCCGATCCGGAGCCCACCGGCGAGAGCCCGAGCCCGGATCCGACGGATTCCTCGCCTCCGCCCGGCAACGGAAACGGGAACGGAAACGGTGACGGTGGTGGCGAGGGCGGGGGCCTGCTGTTCCGGCAGACCGCTACCTGGCGCTCCGTCGACTGACCGGCACCCGGGCCGGTCAGTCGACCGGGTCCGCCTGACGCCGGTGGACCGGTCGCCGTCAGGCGGCGGCGAAGGCGGCCAGCCGCCGGGCGTCGACCTCGGCGGCCAGCTCCGGAG
>NZ_JBEPEQ010000244.1:0-1128 GCF_040300925.1 Micromonospora sp. NPDC000207 | reverse complement strand
CCCGACCGGCCGCTGACCCGACCGGCCGCTGACCCGACCGGCCGCTGACACGATCGGCCGCTGACACGACCGGCCGCTGACACGATCGGCCCCGGACACGACGGTGCCCCGGCGCGCCCGATCGCGCCGGGGCACCGCCCGGATGGGGTCCCTAGTTGCGGCGCAACATCTTCCAGGTGGCCGCCCCGCCGGTGGCCAGGGCGGCGAGGAACACCAGCCAGATCACCGTGGTGCTGACCCCGACCCCGGGGCCGGTGTTGGCACCGGCCTTGGCCAGGAGGGTGTCGTTGCCGGAGGCGGGCAGGACCGCCGGCGGAAGCTGCTCCCACCGGACCAGGTTGGTCCGTTCGAGCATCTCCATGTGGGCCAGGACGAACTTGTTGGCGTCGTCGGCGAGCTTGCGGACCGTGGCGTTGCGGGTGGCGGCGCGGACCGCCCCGATCACCGGGAAGATGGCGCCGTGGGCCACCCGGAGCCGGGTGACGAAGATCTGGTCGAACCGGGCTCCGCTGGCGTTCTGCATCTCCAGCAGCCAGCCCTTCTGCTCGGCGGTCGGCTCCGAGGGGATGGCGGCACCGAGTTTGTTCGCCGCCTCGACGGTGAGCCGGTCCAACTCCTCGTGCTGCTTGGCGATCTCGGCACCGATCTCCCGGACCACCGCCGACTGGCCCTTCTCGGCGGCCATCTGTCCGGCCGGCATCTCCCACAGGCCGGCGAGTCGAACCCCCGCCAAGAGCGCCTGGTCGGCCGCGTTCAGCGACTGCGGGGGTGCCGGCACGGCGGTGGCCGCCCCGGGCAGCACACCGATCCCCGCCACGATCGCGATGATGAGCACCGTCAGCCGGTGGGTCGTACGCCCTGCCCGACGGTGTGCGGTCTTCAGCGGTGCCATCTCTGCGGTGCCTCCTCGTCCGGGCCGAAACGCGGGTGGGCGGGCGCCGTAAGGCCTGCCGGCCGCCCGTCCGTGCAGTGGTACGCACCGAGCGGCCGATCAGTTCAGCGTTCCGGCAGGTCGATGGTGGACATCGGCGACGCCCGCCGGTCGACCGGCCGCCGGGAGGGGCCGGGCCGTCGGCGACGCGGGACCGTCCACCGGCCGCCGGGAGGGGCCGGGACGTCGGCGACGCG
>NZ_JBEPEQ010000243.1:0-1243 GCF_040300925.1 Micromonospora sp. NPDC000207 | reverse complement strand
CCCTCAATGTCCGTCAGCGAGTCACCGACCAGAACGCAACGGCTTGGTGACTGGCCGAGAGCATGGACGGCTTGCAGGATCGGTTCGGGGTGCGGCTTCATGCGGGTCGGTTCGGCGTAGGCCCGACCGATCACGGGCGTAACGTGCCCGGCAAGCCGGTGAGCCACCAGGTAGGAACTCACCGCCCCGGCCGAGTTGTTGCTGACCGCAGCCACCGGCATTCCAGCCTGGCGGGCCGCCACGATTACTTCTCTTCCGTAGGGCGTGGGTTCGGCGGTCTCGACGGCGCGGCGCTCCGCCGCGCAGAGCGCTGCCTCTACCGCTCGCGTGGCTCCCTGGTCACCGGATGCACCGGTTCGACGCAACACTTCGAGCGGGTCGGGTTCGTCAGCAAGGTCAGACGTCACCGCGACCTCCTCTCGCCGCAGCACATCGACCAGCTCCCCGGCTACCAGTGGGGCAGGGTAGCCAGCAAAAATGCTGCACACCGGGCCATCGAAGTCGAGTAGCACCGCGCCGACCTCACCGAGCAGTCGGCCGAGGTCGGCGCTCATCCGTCGTACCGGTACGCGATGGTCGACCACACCGAGTCGAACCATTGGCGCGACGCCTCGACGAACTGTGTGCCGTGGGACGCGTCGTCATCGGTCACGGCGTAGTGGAACAGCGGCACATCCTTACCCATGAGGTCGTAGATCGCGGTCGGCTCCCCCTTGATTGAGACCGTCCGCTCGATGACCGGATAGAAGCCGTAGAACACCTCTTCGCCGTTGAGGACGTAGAGCTTGAACAGTGGCGATGCTCGGTGCATCCGCACCTCGACGGTGGCCGACCGAATGAGGCCGAGGTCACCCAGCTCGGTCACCTGATCGATGATTCCGTCCGCCGCTCTCCGCGTGATCCGCTCCGCTCGTTCGCGTACGGCGGGATCGTCAGTCTGGGTCTCAGCTCGCGCAGGCAACGCCATCGGTACGGACATGTCCGAGATCAGGATGCGTACCGTGATCGTCTCCGGGGCAAGCCGTCCGGCTCGAACCTTGTCGAGCGCTTCGGCAAGGGCGTCGCGCAACGTCTCACCGGAGAACCCGGCGAAGTCGATGGTGACGTGAGGTCGCTCGAACGTGGCCTCAATGTGCGGTCGCAGTTCGACGGGCCGTTGCGTTTGCGCGCGAACGAACGCGCCGCTTCCCTGCCGAGAAACGATCAACCGCTCTGCCCGGAGCAGATCAAGAGCACGCTTCAC
>NZ_JBEPEQ010000242.1:0-1249 GCF_040300925.1 Micromonospora sp. NPDC000207 | reverse complement strand
GGCGCGAACAACTCCTCCACCGCATCCCACACCAACGACACACCACCGTCACGCTCCACCACCTGGTGGTCCAACCACACCTGCGGCGTCTGGGAGACACCCCAGACCCGTTCGGCGAAGGAGGGCTCGACGACGACGTCGTCGGTGACGCCGAGGGTGCTGGTGAAGACCACCGGCATCGACACGTCCAGGTGTCCCCGTCGGCGGGCCAGTTCCCGCATCACCCAGACCGCCGAGACGTCGCTGTGCTCCAGGTCGCGGCCCATCTGCCGCTGCATCCGGCGGGTGGCGTCGAGCCAGCTCTCCTGCGGCTCGGGTTGGTAGCCGACCAGGAGCAGGGAGGTGAAGTCGCCGAGCACCCGGTCGACGTCGGGGTGCACGTCGCGGCGGTCGAAGAGGGTGACGTTGACGGTGAGGTCGGGCTGGGCGCTCCAGGCTCCGAGGACCTCGGCGAAGGCGGTGGCCAGCAGGGCGGAGCCGGTGACTCCGTGGCGGCGGGCCTGGTCGCGCAGCCGCTGCCACTGCCGCTGCGGCAGGTGCTGTTCCCGGCGGACGAACCGGGGCTGCTTGACCTCGGCCGGGTCGACGGCCAGGGGTAGTTGCGGCCCGTCGGGCAGCACCTCCACCCGCTGGGACCAGTACCGCCTGGAGGCGTCGAGTCGCTGCGGGTCGGGCTGGGCGGTCAGGACGTAGTCGCGGAAGGACAGGCCGATCGGCGGCAGGTCGGCGTCGGGCCGACGGTAGAGGGTGTCGAGCTCGCGCATCAGGATCATGGCGCTGAGGGCGTCGATGAGGATGCTGTCGATGCTGACCGCGAGGCGGACGCGGCGGTCGCCGTACCGGACGGCCCGCACGTCGAACAGCGGCCACCGGCCCGGGTCGAGGACCTGGTGCGACATCGCGTCGCGCTGGGCCCGGAGTTCGGTCTCGTCCTCGCCGGGGGCCGCGTCGACGGTCCGGATCTCGAAGCGGGGCACCTCGGGCAGGATCTGCTGGTCGCCGTCGGGCAGGAACCGGGCGCGCAGCATCTCGTGCCTGCCGACGAGCGTGTTGAGCACCTCGGTGAGCCGGTCGAGGTCGATGTCGCGGCCGTCGTACTCGGTGTAGAAGTGGCAGCCGACGCCGCCGAGGGCGAAGGTGTCGGTCCGGCCGATCCAGTAGGCGCGCTGCACGTCGGTGGGGGGGAACGGGTCGTACCGGTGGTCGGGGTCGGCGGTCAGCTGCGGGGTGGTGGGGGCGGTAGATCGGA
>NZ_JBEPEQ010000241.1:0-1251 GCF_040300925.1 Micromonospora sp. NPDC000207 | reverse complement strand
CCCGGCCGGCGGTCGAGGGCGACCCGGTCTCCCGGTCGGCGTTCGGGGGCGAGCCGGTCTCCCGGTCGGCGTTCGGGGGCGAGCCGGTCTCCCGGTCGGCGTTCGGGGGCGACCCGGTCTCCGGGAGTTCGACGCAGGGTCCGGCGGCCCACCAGGGCTCCACCAGGGCGAGGGTCTCGTCGCCGAACGGGTTCACCCCCGGTCCGGCGGCCAGGGCGTGTCCGAGGTGCACGTGCAGACACTTCACCCGACCGGGCATCCCCCCGGCGGAGACCCCGGCGATCTCCGGCACCTGCCCGATCGCCTCCCGCCGGGCCAGGTAGTCCTCGTGGGCGGCCTGGTAGCGCGCGGCGAGGTCCGGGTCGGCGGCGAGCCGCTCGGCCATCTCCTTCATCACCCCGGCCGATTCGAGTCGGCTGCACACGGCGGTGGCCCGGGGGCAGGTCAGGTAGAACAGCGTCGGGAAGGGGGTGCCGTCGGCCAGCCGGGGGGTCGTCTCGACCACGTCGGGTCGACCGCACGGGCAGCGGTGGGCCACCGCCCGGGTGCCCCGGGGCGTGCGTCCGAGCTGCGCGGCCACCGCTGCCAGGTCGGCCTCGGTGGCCGGTTCCCGCGTCGGTGCGGGTACGGAGTCCGCCGCCGGGTCCTGCGGTGGTACGACAGTCACGGTGCCCATCTCTCGTCGGTGTCGTGGGGTGTCTCGCCAGGTGCGGGGCCGGTGCGCCGACCGGCTGCGGTCAGCGGCCGGGTTGTTCGTCGGCGGCCCGGATGCTCGACCACAGGGTGTCGTACCACGGGTCGGGGCGTTCGGGTTGCCCGGCCGACCTCGGCACACCGGCGTCCCGGGCGGCGCCGGTGGGGTCGTTGAGCACGATCACCGGCACCTCCCCGGGGTAGACCATGTAGAACCGGCGTCGGGCCTCGCTCTCGATGAAGGCGGGGTCCTGCCACTTGGCCACCTCCACCTCCCGTCGCTCGATCAGCTCGCGCTGGGCGGCCTGGGCGGCCTCGATCCGCTCGATGTCGGCCCGCTGGTCGAGGTAGACCCGCACCGGGTAGGTGTAGGCCAGGGCGAGGGCGATCAGCACCGCGAAGAGCACAGTGGCCCGCCCGGTGATCCGCCGGGGGCGGGGTGCGGACAGCCGTTTGACGGCACCACCGGGCACCGCGCGTCGGGCGGCGGCGGGCCGGTTCGCCGACCGTACCCCCTCGGCGGCTCGGACCGCGCCGGTGGCGCGCACGCGTGACTCC
>NZ_JBEPEQ010000240.1:0-1282 GCF_040300925.1 Micromonospora sp. NPDC000207 | reverse complement strand
CCCACGGCGACGACGCGGGCGCGGACGCCGACGACGCCGAGGCGGAGGTCGACGAGACCCGGCCGTTCCCGCTGACCCCGATGCAGCACGCCTACTGGATCGGCCGCCGCGACGACCAGGTCCTCGGCGGTGTCGGCTGCCACTTCTACGTCGAGTTCGACGGGGACGCCACCGGACCGGTCGACCCCGCCCGCCTCGACGAGGCCGTGCGGGCACTCCTGCGACGCCACGGGCTGCTGCGCGCCCGCTTCCTCGACGACGGCACCCAGCAGATCGACAGCGAGTCGACCTGGCCCGGCCTCACCGTCCACGACCTGCGCGACGCGCCCGCCGCCGACGCCGAGCGTCACCTCGCCGAGCAGCGGGAGGCGCTGGCCCACCGCCGGCTCGACGTCGCCCGGGGAGAGGTCTTCGACGTACGGGTCACCCTGCTCCCCGGGGGCGGGCACCGCCTGCACGTCAACTTCGACCTGCTCGTGGCCGACGTCCTGAGCATCCAGATCATCCTCCAGGACCTGTCCCGGTTCTACGCCGACGGTCCCGACGCCCGACTGCCCGAACTGGACTACGGCTTCCCGACCTACCTGCTGCGCCGGCAGCGTCGCCAGGAGCAGGCCCGCGACCGGGCCCGGGAGTACTGGCGGTCCCGGATCCCCACCATGCCGACGGCGCCGCAACTGCCGCTGTCCACCCCGCCCGAGCAGGTCGGGGCGTCCCGGTTCCGACGCCGTGACCACCTCCTCGACCCGGCCGCACGACACCGGTTCGAGGAGGTCTGCCGGCAGTACGCGGTCACCCCGTCGGTGGTCCTCGCCGCCGCGTACGCCGAGGTCCTGGGCGCGTGGAGCACCAACCAGCGGTTCCTGCTCAGCCTGCCGCTGTTCGACAGGGAGATCACCGATCCGCACGTCGGACAGATCGTCGCCGACTTCACCAACCTCGTACCCCTCGAGGTCGACGTCACCGAACCGGTGCCGTTCGTCGAGCGGGTCCGTGCCCTGCAGACCCGGCTGCGGACCGACGTCGGCCACAGCGAGTACGCCGGGGTGGAGGTCCTGCGTGACCTGACCCGGTCGCGGCCCGACGACCGCCATCCCGCGACCGTCGTGTTCACCAGCGCAATCGGCATGGGTGACCTGGTCGGCCGGGACGTCCAGGAGGTCTTCGGCCGGCTCGGCTGGATGCTGTCCCAGACGCCGCAGGTGTGGTTGGACCACCAGGTGGTGGAGCGTGACGGTGGTGTGTCGTTGGTGTGGGATGCGGTGGAGGAGTTGTTCGCGCC
>NZ_JBEPEQ010000239.1:0-1294 GCF_040300925.1 Micromonospora sp. NPDC000207 | reverse complement strand
GGGGCGGCCACGACGGCGACACCCCGGTCGACCCGCTGGTGCCGCTCACCGACACCGACGGGGACGAGGTGCGGGTCCTGGTGCACGACGGGGTGGGCACCCTCGCCGCGTACCGGACGGTGATCCCGCTGCTGGACCGCTCCGGTCCGGTCGTGGGGCTGGCCGTCGGCGCCGACGACCCGTACCGCAGCGAGGACCCGGCGGGGTTGCTCGAACGCCGCGCTGCCGACTACACCGAGCGGCTGCTCGCCACCGGGCACCGACGGTTCCACGTCGTCGGCTACTGCATGGGCGGCCTGGTGGCGTTGGAGATCGCCAGGCAGCTCACCGAGGCGGGCGCCACCGTGGCGAGCCTGACGATCATCAGCAGCTACGGACTGCCGCACACCATCGAGGACGACCTGGTCCTCGAGTACGTCTTCGCCCGACTGGTCGGGGCGGACACCGTTGCGCTGGGCTACCCGTCCGACGCGGTGATCGCCAGGTCGTTCGAGGCGGTCCTCGCCGCCACCCCGGACCGGGTCCCCACCGGTGCCCTCGACGCCCTCACCGGCGACGACGACCTGGCCGAGGCGGCTACCCGCTTCGCCGCGCTCCGGCAACACCCCCCGGCGCAACGGCTGGCAGCGATCGCCGGACAGGCCGACGGGGACGACGCCCCGGAACTCGACCTGACGTCGCTGTACGAGCTGTACCGGCAGAGCATGGCAGCGGTGACCCGACACCGCCCGACCCCGTACGCCGGGGACATCACCTTTCTGCGGGAGAACGACGACACCGGCTTCCTGCCGTGGCTGCGCCGGGACATGACCGAGTACTGGCGCGGGCTCTGCCTGGGTGACCTGTCGATCGTCGACGTCCCCGGCGACCACTTCACCTGTCTGCGGGAGCCGCACGCCGCCCGGGTGGTCGAGGTCCTCGGCGACCTGCACACCGGCGGTCCACGGTGACCGCCCGGGTCGGGGTGCTCGGCTGCTACGGCGGGGTGGGTGCGGAGGTCACCGGCCTCCTCGACGACCTGCTGGTGACGGTCCGCCCGGCCGGTCGGCGCGGAGACGCCGTCCGCGCGGCGGTGGGGGACCGTGGTCTGGTCGTCGACGTCGACGACCCCGACGCCCTGGCGGGGTTCTGCGCCGACTGCGACGTGGTGGTGGACTGCACCGGACCGGCCGACCGGATCGGTGACCGGGTGCTGCGCGCGGCACTGGCCGCCGGAGCCGACTACGTCGGACCCGCCGACCTGGTCGCACCGGAGACGGTGCCCGCCGGGCGGCGGGTGGTGCTCGGCGCCGGG
>NZ_JBEPEQ010000238.1:0-1352 GCF_040300925.1 Micromonospora sp. NPDC000207 | reverse complement strand
GACACCTCACCCACAGGCAGACACACCACCCGCGCATCCCCACCCGGATCCGCCACCATCGCCTCCAACACCGCCCGGTACATCCCACCGAGGCGCAGCACGTTGGGGTAGCTGACGACGTGGGGTCGGCTGAGGATGCTCAACGTCCCGTCGAGGGTGGAGACGTGCAGGTCGAACTCGCTCGACGCCTCGTAGATGGCGTCGTCGAACCCGACCCGGTCGGTGTCGACCTGCTCGAAGTCGAGGTAGTTGAACAGGGTCGCCAGCGGTCGTTCACCACCGGTGAACCGTTGCAGGGCGGGCAGCGGGTAGTGCCGGTGCGGCCACAGCTCCAACTCGGACTCGAAGGTCTCCCGGATCAGCTCCGCCCAGGTACGCCCCGAACCCCGGTGCAGGAACGGCAGGGTGTTCAGGTGCATGCCGTACACCCGGTCGGCACCGGTCACCTCGGGTCGGCCGTGGCAGACCAGGCCGCTGGTGAAGACGGCGTCACCGGTGAGCTGGCTGAGGACCTTCAGGTGGGCGGCGAGCAGCACGCTCTTGAGGGAGGTGTCGGTCCGGCTGGCCACCTCCTTCAACCCGTCGATCAGGTCGTGCAGCGCAACCCGGGTGCCGCACTGGAACTCGGGTTCGGAGTCGGGGGCACCCCAGCCGCTGGGCAGGGCGAACCGGGGCTGCTCCACCACGCCGCGCCAGTACGCCTCGTCGTCCTCGGAGCGCAGGGCGGCGAGTTCGGCGGCGACGAAGTCGGCGTACCGGACCGGCAGGGGGGCGAAGTCCAGGGGGCTACCGGTGTCGCGTACCTGCCGGTACTCGTCGAGGATCTCCATGAGGAGCCCGTGGTGGCTCCAGCCTTCGAGGATGCCGTGCGACATGGTCAGGACGAACCACCAGTCGGTCCCCTCCCCGATCACCCCGGCCACCCGGATCTGCGGGACCTCCTCCGGCGCGAACGGGGCGGCCCGTTCGGCGGCCAGGTAGCCGCGCAGACCCGCCTCGACGTCGGTGCCCCGCAGGTCGAGAATGCGTACCTCGAAGGGCACGTCGGCGTGGACGAGTTGCAGCGGCGTGGAGTAACCGTCAAGGCGGAACGACGTCCGCAGGATCTCGTGCCTGTCGACGACGGTCCGGACCGCCCGACGCAGGGCGTCGGGGGCGAGGGCCGCTCCGTCGTGGATCGGGAAGGCCGACACGTTGTGGTACGTGTGCCTGTCGGTGTCGGTGAGGATCTTGACGAGCATCCCGAGCTGCACCTGACCGATCGGGTACGCGTCGGCGAGCCCGTCCGGGAGGGCGGCCCGGTCGGCGGGGTCGAGCTGGGTGAACGGGGCGACCGGCTGGAACTGCGGGGC
>NZ_JBEPEQ010000237.1:0-1356 GCF_040300925.1 Micromonospora sp. NPDC000207 | reverse complement strand
CGCCGCCCTTGACGCACTTCCTGAAGGTCAACTACCCAGACAGGGGGAGACGGTCGAGGCTCCCGGATTCTCCGATCCTGTGCCCCTCGACGATTTCCTGAGTTCTTTTCGATCCCAGGGGATAGCGGAGGCGGGCGTCGAGCCGGAGCTGCTGATTGCTGCGTTGGGGCGGCATGGCCAGGCTCTGGAGCGGGACCCCGATGACCCCATGAGATTGCGGATTCCACCGACGAGGACGCTTATCAGGTGGCCGCATTCGGTTTATGCTGCTGCTATCGACGCCCTTCCTGAGGGTGAGTTACCCAAATCTCGTCAGACGGTAAGAGTTCCCGGTTATGACGTCCCCGTTCCCATCGGCAGATTCTTTTGTGATCTTCGATCGGTGGGAATTGTGAGAGCGAAGGTCGGTCAGGTTTTGGTAGATGCGTTGGGGCGGCGTGGTCTTGTTTTGGAGCCGGACCCGGCTGATCCGACGAGGGTGAAGCTTCCGCTGGCGAGGAAGCGCACTAGGTGGCCTCACTCGGTTTATGCTGCTGCTCTTGATACCTTTCCTGCGGGCAAGTTGCCCAAAGAGGGTGAGAGGGTGAAGCTTTCCGGTTATGACGCTCCTGTTTCCATTGGCGAATTTCTAAGAACTCTTCGACAAAAGGGTGTTGTGAGGGCGAAGGTCGGTCAGGTCTTGGGGGATGCGTTGGGGCGGCATGGTCTGGTTTTGGTGCCGGACCCGGCTGATCCGACGAGGGTGAAGCTTCCGCCGGCGAGGAAGCGCACTGAGTGGCCTCACTCGGTTTATGCTGCTGCTCTTGATACCTTTCCTGCGGGCAAGTTGCCCAAAGAGGGTGAGAAGGTGAAGCTTTCCGGTCACGCTAATCCCGTCCCCATCGGGTATTTCTTGGACACTCTTCGATCGGTGGGAACTTTGAGGTCGGAGGTCAGTCAGGTTTTAGTGGATGCGTTGAGGCGGCATTTTCTGGTTTTGAAGCCGGACCCGGCTGATCCGACGAGGGTGAAGCTTCCGCCGAAGGGGAAGCGCATCAATTGGGCTAACTCGTCTTATGCTGCTGCTCTCGACGCCTGCCCTGAGGGTAAGTTGCCCCGAGATGGTCAGTCGGTGGAGGTTCGCGGTTGTCCCGTTCCCGTCCCCCTCGGTAACTTCCTGCATAATCTTCGACATAGGGGGGTCGCGGATGTCGATCCGATGCTGGAGGCTGCGTTGGCACGGCATGGCCGGCGTCTGGAGCCGCATCCCACGAGGGCCGGGAAGGTGCGGCTCGTCCGGGACGTCGATGGTGCTGCTACTCATGTGGTGGCTGCTATGGCGGGTCCTCGTGCCCCGGGGCAGGAGGGCTTCGCCGG
>NZ_JBEPEQ010000236.1:0-1381 GCF_040300925.1 Micromonospora sp. NPDC000207 | reverse complement strand
ATCGTCCTGCCGGTCCTCGCCGACGCGCTCGACCGCTCGCTCGCCCTGGCCGCCGCGATGGACTCCCGCGGGTACGGACGCACCGCCGCCGTACCCGCCGGTCGTCGTGCCCTCACCGCCGGCCTGGCCCTGGTCGGCCTCGTCGGTGTCTGCACCGGCACCTACGGGCTCCTCGACGCGACAGTCCCCGGCTACCTCGGTCTGCCGATGCTCCTGGCCGGGCTGACCACTGCCGTGGCCGGGATGCTCCTCGCCGGTCGTCAGGTGCGCCGCAGCCGCTACCGACCCGACCGGTGGCGTCCGCCCGAGATCGTCGTCGCCGGGTGCGGTGCGGTGACACCCGCACTGATGGTCTGGGCGGGCACCGTGGACCCGGCCCGGCTGTACCCCCCGGTGGCACCCCTGACCTGGCCCGAGCTGACCCCGCTGGTGGTCCTCGCCGTCGCCGTCGCCGTCCTGCCCGCCTGGGCGGCACCTCCGCCCCCACTCGCGGCGAGGCCGGTCGAGGGACGTCGGCCCGCGCGACCACCCCGGGGACCGACGGCACCCGCCGACCCGACCCCCACCGACCCGACCGCACGGCACAGTGGAGCCGGAACCTCACGATGATCGAATTCGACCAGGTAAGCGTCGGCTACGCCGAGGCCGCAGACCTGACGTTGCGCAACGTCACCCTCCGCATCGACGAGGGGGAACTCTGCCTCGTCGTCGGCCGGACCGGGACCGGCAAGTCCACCCTCCTGAGGGCGATCAACGGCCTGGTACCGCACTTCACCGGCGGCACCCTGCACGGCGCGGTACGCGTCGACGGCCGCGACACCAGAGACCACCCGCCCCGTGACCTCGCCGACGTCGTCGGGGTCGTCGGGCAGGACCCCCTCCACGGGTTCGTCACCGACACCGTGGAGGAGGAGCTGGCCTACGGGATGGAGCAGTTGGCCCTCCCGGCGCCGGTGATGCGTAAGCGGGTCGAGGAGACCCTCGACCTGCTCGGCATCGCTGAGCTGCGCCACCGGCCCCTGCGTACCCTCTCCGGCGGTCAGCAGCAGCGCGTCGCCATCGGTGCCGTCCTGACCAGTCACCCCCGGGTGCTGGTCCTCGACGAACCGACCTCCGCCCTGGACCCCACCGCCGCCGAGGAGGTCATCGCCGCCGTCACCCGGCTGGTGCACGACCTCGGTGTCACGGTCGTCATGGCCGAACACCGACTGGAACGGGTCGTCCAGTACGCCGACCGACTCGTGTACCTGGGCGGTGACGGCACCGTCGTCGACGGTGAACCGGCAGCCGTCCTCGCCGGGACCGACATCGCCCCGCCGCTGGTCGAGTTGGGGCGTACCGTCGGGTGGGCGCCGCTGCCCCTGTCGGTGCGCGACGCCCG
>NZ_JBEPEQ010000235.1:0-1447 GCF_040300925.1 Micromonospora sp. NPDC000207 | reverse complement strand
TGACACTCAACGACATCGGCCGCGTCCGCCTCCGCACCACCATCCCCCTCCTCGCCGACGAATACCGCCGCAACCGCACCACCGGCGGCTTCATCATCATCGACGACACCACCAACCGCACCGTCGCCGCCGGAATGATCGTCTAAAGGGCAGGCAGCAGAATCGACCCCGTTCGGGGGACTCGACGACCGGTCGGGGGTGGAGCGTGTGCCCACCCCCGACCGAATTCGTTGTTCCGGTAGTGCCCGATGTCGACGCCGGCGGAAAGAGCAGTGACGATGCCACTCACCTACTCTCCAGACACGACCGCCGCGGCCTGGCTCGTCCAGTCCGACACACCGGTCACGTCGTTGCTGAACTTCGGTCCGACGATCTTCGAGGCGTACGGCAGGCTCCGGTTCATCCCCGACCCCGTCGCGCCCGGTCAGAACGAGTCGGACGCCGACGTTCCAGCCGGACATCCGTCGGACATCGCCCAGGCACGTCGGGCGCTGCGCCTGCTCGCCCGGTTCACCTCCACCCCGCAGGACTGCTACTTCTGCGTGTGGGAGGGATACTCGGACATTCCGCTGCCACCGGACGTCCGGCACGGTCCACTCGTCGAGATCCCCCACCGTCGGTACGCGTTGGTCCGTGGCGCGCTGCACGACATCGACGCCTGGGAAGCCGACCTCGGTGACGGTATGCCTGTCGCTCCACCGGCGTTCGTCTGGCCGGCCGACCGCCGGTGGTGTTTCGCCAGCGACGTCGACCCGCACTGGGCCGGGATCGGTGCCGAGAAGGCCGCCGTCGACGCGCTCATCGGTGACACCCGGTTGGACGTCGTCACGGCCGACCCGACAGCAGATCAACCGCTGTACCGCCCCGGCGGCTTCGAGAACTGACGAGGGTGCTGTCGAAGGAGTCATCGTGACAGTGAACGACCTCCCGGTCACCGACACCGACGTACTCGTCGTCGGCGCCGGGCCGACCGGGCTGATGGCCGGGCTCGTCCTCGCCCGACGTGGCGTACCGGCGGTGGTCGTCGACCACAAGTCCGGACCGACCCGCGAATCCCGGGCTCTCGCGGTCCAGGCCAGGACCATGGAGATCTACGACCAACTCGGCCTCGCGCAGCAGGTCCTCGACGGTGCCTACTCCGCCACCCGGATGCAGATCCGCCGGCGGACCAACCCGCAGGGCTTCAGCATCGAGGCGGCGCAGCGCGGTGCGACCCGGTACCCGGGAATCCAGGTCTTCGAGCAGAGCCGCAACGAGGAGATGCTGTCGTCCGCCCTCGCCGGGACCGGTCACGCGGTGCGCTGGCGGCACCGCCTCGTCGACCTCGCCGACGACGGCGGCATCACCGCCCTGGTCGACGGCCCCGAAGGGCCGTACCGGATCAGGGCGCGCTGGTGCATCGGCGCGGACGGGGCGGGCTCGGCGGTCCGCCACCGGCTGAACCTGC
>NZ_JBEPEQ010000234.1:0-1566 GCF_040300925.1 Micromonospora sp. NPDC000207 | reverse complement strand
TCCGGGTCGAGCACCTCGGCGACCCGGGCGAGGTGCCGCAGCTTGTCCTCGTGGCCCCCGGCGTGGGCGATGGCCACGGCCCGTCCCAGGTGCTGTTCGGCCTCGGTCAACCGCCCGGCCCGGGCCGCCTCCAACGCGGACCTGACCTGGTCGGCGTACCCCTCCTGGTGGGTGTAGTGGGCGACGGTCTCGTGCACCCGGGAGAACAGCTCCAGCTCCTCGCTCCACTCCACGTCCACCGGGAGTTCCGCCGGGTCGGACTCCCCGTCGGCGGGCACCCCCAGCCAGGCGACCCGACGGCGGGCACCCGAGGACATCGCGTCGACCTCCAGGGCGATCTGGTAGTCACGCCGGTCGGCCGGACCCCACGCGCCGATCGGGTAGTCGGTGGTGTGGTCCCCGACAGCCACCCCCCGGGCGGTCAGGTCGACGATGGTCGGGTAGACCTGCTTGACGAACCGCACCCGGGCCAGGCCGCCGGTGCGTACCCGCAGGCGGGCGGCGCCGGACCGGTGCGCGAGCGCCCGACCCAGCACCGTCGCGAACTCGTCGGCGAGCCCGGTCAGGTCCTCCACCGGGACGACGGGGTTGGCACCGAGCGCACCGGCGATGCCCAGCAACTCCGGGCCGTCCCAGTCGTGGACCCCGTCGGCCGAGCCGATCGCCCGACAGTCGACTGTGAACCGTCCGGTGCAGGCCCGGACCGCCGCCCGCAGGTCGCAGGCGCGCTGACTCTCGTTTCGGCCGTCGGTGAGCAGGATCGCGTGCCCGATCGCGTCCGCCCGGGTGGCCAGAAGGTCCCGGGCGAGCAGCAACCACTCGCCGATGGCGGTCCCGCCGTGCGGTGCCACCCGCCCCACCGCCCGTTTGGCCGCCGCCCGGGTGCTCTCGTCGGCCCGGGCCAGGGTCCGCCGGCCCGGATAGATCATCCGGGCCTGGCTGGTGCCCTCCACCACGGCGAAGGCGACCCCGTCGGGGAGGGCGTCGATCGCCGCGAGGGTGGCGGTACGGGCTGCCCGCATCTTGGCCTGGGGTGCCCCCATCGAGCCGGAGCAGTCGAGCAGGAGCACCTCGGCGAGACCGTCGTGGCGGGGGGCGGGCCCGTCGGCGGCGGCGCGGACGGCGGCGACGACGTCCACCGTCCCGCCCTCGGTCGGCAGGTACTCACTGTGGTGCGCGCTCAGGTCGAGCCGCAGGCCGTCCGCTTCGGTCACGGGGCCCCCTTCCTCGGGTCGCAGTGGCCGGTCACCACCAGGTGACCGGCCGGGTGGCGTTGGCGAGGTCCACGAGCGCGATCCGCTCCGCCCGGTCGGCGGTGGCGGCGGCCAGCCGACGGCACACCCGCTCGAAGGCCCGGCGCAGGTCGCGTTCGTCCAGTCGGTGGCCGAACAGGTGCCGACCGGTGTGCCGCCCGTCCCGCAGGTCGCCGTCGAGCGCCACCCGCAACAGGTACGCCTCGACGAGGTCCCGCTCGGCGAACGGAGGCAGCTTCTCCACGACGACGGCGGCGTCGAGGGCGGCGGTGAGCCGACGGCCGTCGTCGTCGGGTGCCTCCAGCAGCATCCG
>NZ_JBEPEQ010000233.1:0-1833 GCF_040300925.1 Micromonospora sp. NPDC000207 | reverse complement strand
CGCCCCCACCACAGTGGGAACCACTCGGTCGTACGGAGGGTGTAACGACTCCACCCCCGCCGCCATTCCACCCCCCGAGTGCCCCCGACCACACCTACAGAACCGGACAATCCGCCCGACAGAGGCACACTCGACCACCACTGAACCGGACAATCATCCCACCCGGATCGACACGCGCACCGTCGTCGGTCAGCGGCCGGGCCAGGCGTTCGGCGGATCGTCCCCGGAGGCCGCCCAGTTGCTGCGGTAGACGGTCCCGGTGGGAGGCGTGCCCGCCGGAGATCCGCCCTCCGGCTGGGGCACCGACCCGGACCCGGGGGCGAGATCGCCGAAGAAGCCGCCGTCGGCGGCGGACTCCACCCCGGCGTCGACCCCAGGGTCGTCGTCGCCCCGCCGGGCCCGGCGGATCCGGCTCACCACGAACCAGACGGCGGCGGCCCCGCAGACCACGATGACCGCCTTCTGGAAGAACCCGGCGTACGTCTCCACCAGGTGCCAGTTCTCGCCGAGGAAGTAGCCGGCGAGCACGAAGATGGTGTTCCAGATGAGGCTGCCGGCGGTGGTGTAGAGCAGGAAGGTGCCGATCGGCATCCGCTCCACCCCGGCCGGGATGGAGATCAGGCTCCGGAAGATGGGGATCATCCGGCCGAAGAAGACCGCCTTCTTGCCGTGCTTGATGAACCACGCCTCGGTGCGGTCCACGTCGGAAAGCTTGATCAACGGCAGTTTCTCGGCGATCGCCCGCATCCGGTCCCGCCCGAGCGCGGCACCGATGTAGTACAGCGCGACCGCGCCGACGACCGCTCCCAGTGTCGTCCAGGCGATCGCTCCGAACAGGCTCATCCGGCCCTGGCTCGCGGTGAAACCGGCCAACGGCAGGATGATCTCGCTCGGGATCGGGGGAAAGAGGTTCTCCAACGCCACCGCGAGGCCGGCCCCGGGGCCGCCGAGCTTCTCCATCAGGCCGACGACGTACCCGGTGATACCGCCGGACGGCGGCTCACTCCCGCCGTCGGCCGCCAGCAACTGCCACCCACTGATCATGCGCCTACCGTATTGACGTTCCCTGAGCGCCACCATGGCGGGGGCACCATCTCCCGGCCGGGTCCGGGGTACGGTCCGCACACTCGATTCCGTCCCCTGGTGACCGGGCTCCGGCGCAGCGCTGTCGATCAGTCGTCGTCATCGTCGTCATCGTCGTCGGCACCTCCGCCGCGCAGCTCCCCGTAGGCGGTCACCAGGTCACGAAGGCGCTCGCCGGTCTCCTCGGCGAGGCGGTCCCGGTCGATCTCCCGTCCGATCCGCTCGGTGAGGTCCTCGACACGTCCGTCGACGTCCTTGGGCTTGCTGGCGACCAGCTTGGTGAGCCGATCCCGCAGCTCCTCGGCGGCCCGCCCGTCGATGTCACCGGCGAGCTGCGCCCGGAACAGGACTGCCAGGAACTCGGTGACCACCGCGCGGGCGGTGGCCGGGAGGTCGGGTGCGGTGGTCGTCGGGGCGGGGGCCGGTGTGGACGACCGGGCCGGGGAGCGGGAGGCGGTCGGGGTGGGCGTCGGCGGCGGGGTGGTAGTCACCGGTGGGACGGCGGCCGAGGCGTCGACCGGAGCCGTCGCCTCCGTCGGAAGGTGCCGGGGGTCGCCGCCGGAGGCGAGGACTCCCATCACCCCGGCGAGCAGGACCAGGACTCCGAGGACCAGCCCGCCCACCACACCCCTGCCCCGTCGGCCCCGCCGGGTCCCCCCGGGACGTCCCGCCGGTTGCGCGCCGACAAGCCGACGGTCGGGCCGGGCCACCACCGGTGGGGTGTCCCGGTCGACGAGCGTCGGCGGCTGG
>NZ_JBEPEQ010000232.1:0-1885 GCF_040300925.1 Micromonospora sp. NPDC000207 | reverse complement strand
CCACCGCCGCGCCATCCGGGGCGCCGGCCTGGTGCTTGCCGTCGTGCCTGACGGCCGGGTGGGCGACTCCACCCGGGACGAGACCGCCTACGCCGTGGAGCACGGCAAAACCGTCCGCACTGTTGCCGGTGTGGACGACATCGCCGACCTTCTCGCCACCAGGCTTGTCACACGGTAGCCGTACCCTCACCACCATGCGGCCCGCGCCCTCGGGGGAGAGGCGCGGGCCGCCCCATGCCCCCACCAGGCCCGCAACTTCGTATGAGATGGCCGACCCATCGATGCCTTAGAGGCGGTCCGACAATCGCCGGATGACCGGAGAGCGCATCAGCTCAGACGAGCTGGCCGCGCTACTCCGTGACCAAATCCTCACCCGACAGCTACCCCCCGAAGCGAAACTGCCATCCGTTCGGTGGCTACACGAAACCCACGGCGTGTCCACCATTCTCGTCAGGGCAGCAATCGACACCCTCAAGCACGAGGGCTTGGTTGTCACACGGCAGGGGCAGGCTACGAGAGTGCGGAAAGAGCACCCGAAACGCCAGCTCGACATGACCGATGTGGTTCGTGTGGAGGTACGCATGCCGTACACCCCCGAGCGGAAGTCCATGCCGGACGATCCGGGTGCGGGGGTGCCGATCCTGGTGGTGTGGCGGGCGGGTGACAGAAATCCGACTCTCCTACCAGGAGATCGGTGGATGATCCCCGGCCCAGCCTCGGGAGCCGCCGGACCTTAATAGTGGTTGTCCTGCGACAACAAGGCCCGTGATGGCATTTTCACCCCTCGCGTCTACCGACACGCGAGGGGTAGTCACCCTGCGTGGGATCAGGCAAGGTTGTTAACTCATCTGGGCGTGATCAACTACCGTGTGACATGCTTGGATTCGTGATTGAGTCTCGTGACCGGAATTAAGTCACGCGACTACGCACGGTGACAACGCGTGGTGGATCCGGGGGGACGACCCACCACGCACCCCACAACCGCCGCCCACAGCGGCCAACCCCATTCCCCGGGCGTCGAACCCGCAGCCTCACCTCAGTTCGGCGCAACCGCCACACCGCCTCACGAGAGGCACGCACGGCGGGGAGACAGCACAAACCGTCTCACCCTCCCCGGAGAACGGAGCCACACCATGAACAACCTTGAGGACACAGGCAACATCACCCTCGCCGCCCAGCGCGAAACCGTCCTTCGACTGCTGGAGAAGCGTGCCAACGCCCGCCCACCCCGCCCCCTCGTCGCCACCACCTGGGCCTGCGGTGTAGCCAGCCTCATCACCCTCACCCTCTTCGCCGCCCACGCCGGCTACGCCCGGGAGCGACCCCTCGTCGGAGTCACCCTCGCCTCCCACATGGCCGTCCTCGGGGTCCTCAGCATCGTCACCGCCATCCTCGCCACCGCACTCGTCCGCATCCGCCTGGACATCAAGCGGGCCACCCAGCAAGACCAGATCGACACCTACCGGCACGAGAGGATCAAGCAGCAGCAGCGCGAGGGCACCCAGACCCTGCTGGCTGCGATCCGCAGGGAGGGTGACCTCGACGCCGCCGACACCCTGCGAGGCGCCGAGAGTTTCCTCAGCGTCGTCGGCGGCGAGCGGAACGGCAGCGTGAGGCGGCGAAACTAGACACCATTTCCAGGGGTGGCGGGGCGCGGCAGCAGGCGGGCCGCGCCCCCCACTTTTAGCCCCGGTGCCCCCACCGTGACCCCAAACGAGCATTCCGAAAAGATCAAAAACAAGCGTTTGTGCAGCGTGCCCCCGGCAGGATTCGAACCTGCGACACACGGTTTAGGAAACCGATGCTCTATCCCCTGAGCTACGGGGGCGCGAGGGCCTAGTCTAGCGACCTGCGGGTTCGCCTGGGGTGGCAGGGCGTGGCCCTT
>NZ_JBEPEQ010000231.1:0-1997 GCF_040300925.1 Micromonospora sp. NPDC000207 | reverse complement strand
CGACGGTGCGTCGTCGGCCGCCGCCGCACCCGCAGGTACGGCGAGCACGGGACCGGCGGCGGGCAGCAGGACGGCGGCCAGCATGGCGAGGGGGAGCCGGACCTTCATGGGAGGTGACCCTAGCGGCCCCGGCAGGCCCACCGGGGACTCGGAGTGTGCCCACCCGTACCTCCCCGCCTCCGCTCTCCGGCTGCCCGGCTCGACGGTTCGGAAAAAATTCTCGGGCACCGTTGAACCGCTCCCACGCCGGTTCCCGTATTGATCGGCGAAAGGGAGAAGAACCGGATGTCGATTCCCGTCGAGACGGACTCGAAGACATTCGGCACAGCAGGTCGACAGGGGCCGTGTCGACATCTGCCGCATTCGTGTCCGCCAAATCCGATGGCGGCTCGACTCCTTTCAGCAGACACACTGCGACGCATTTCTCGTCGACGTCCGCCCGGCGGACTCGGCGGTTTCCGAGGGTTCGATCGAAGGAGAGGTACATGGCCAGTCGTACGAAGCGGAACGGGGTCCTGAAGATCGCCGGCGTCGGTGCCTGTGCGGCGTTGCTGATCGGTGCGGGACTGTCGCTGGCCTCCGCCGACGACGACGCCGGCCGGAGCACCACCGCCGGGGCGCAGACCGTGAACTGCCCGGACGTCGCCGGTCGACTCCCTGCGGTACCCGCTGCCGCACGGGCCGACGTCGACCGGGAACTGGCAGCCCTCGCGAAGCAGATCGACGAGGCCGACGGTCGTCTCGCCGAACTCGCTGTCAACCCGCAGGGCGGACCGAACTTCGTCCAGCTCGCCATCCTCGGGCCCCTGGAGAGCAAGCGGATCGCCGCTCTGGACCGTATTCGGATCAGTTTCGACCGGGTCGGCGCCGCCGCTCCGGAAGGCCTCGACCGGCTCGCCCGATGCGGCGTCGGCGCGGGCGTCCCCGCTGACGACGACACCGCCGTCCCCGGGGACGATGCCGACAACGGCAACGGCGGCAACGGGAACGGGAACGGTGGTAACGGCAATGGCGGCAACGGGAACGCCGGTGGCGGGAACGGCAACGGCGGTCAGACCGGGGCGCGGACGGTGAACTGCCCGGACGTCGAGGGCCGGTTCCCGAACGTCCCCGCCGCCGCCCGGGCGGGTGTGGACGCCGAGTTCGCCAACCTTCGGCAGCAGATCAACGAGGCCGACAACCGCCTCGCGGAACTCGCGGCCAACCCCCAGGGCGGACCCGCCTTCATCCAGAACGCCATCCTCGGGCCCCTGGAGGACCGGCGGATCGCCGTCATCAACCGCATCGCCACGAACATCGGTCGGGTGACCGGGGACCGTCCCACCCCGCCGCTGGAGCTTGCTCCCTGCGGCTTGAACTGACCGGTCCACTGACGTCCCGGGCGGGGACGGCGGCGGGCGGCACCCGGACGGGGGTGCCGCCCGCCGCGCCGTTTCCGGGCCGGGGGTTCAGTCCAGCCTGCGTAGCCACCGCCGCTGCCAGGGAGTCTCCACCGCCTTCGGGTGGTAGTGGGTCCGGACCCAGTCGACCGCCTGTCGGCTGGGCAGCCCGTCGAGGACGGCGAGGGCGGCCAGGGCGGTGCCGGTCCGCCCGATGCCGCCCCGGCAACAGACCTCGACTCGCTCCCCCGCGACCGCACGTCGGAGTCCCTCCCGGAGGGCGTCAAGCGCGTCGGCCCGGTCGGTGGGCACCCAGAAGTCTGGCCACCGGATCCGCCGATGCGGCCAGTCCGGCACCGGCCCCGGCACGAGGAGCAGGGCGAAGTCGGCGAGGCTGGCCGGGTCGCCCGCCCGCCGACCGCGTACCGACGATCCGCCGGGGAGGACGACGACCCCGGTCTGATCCGTCCACGTCTGGGTCACCGGATGATTGTGCACCGCAGACGTCGCCGGGCGGGGGGGCCAGCGGGGACCCGCCGGCGGAGCCCACCCACAACCGGCCCGGGTGGTAAAGGAGGGACGCGACAACGGAACAGCACACGTCTAAACACCAGACAC
>NZ_JBEPEQ010000230.1:0-2020 GCF_040300925.1 Micromonospora sp. NPDC000207 | reverse complement strand
GAACTCCGGCGGAAACGCTTTCGGCATGACAGACATCCTTCCAGCGAGGAACGCATCCTCACAAATCAGGAGTCAAGCAAACCGGGGGCAGTCCCCCCCCCCTGATCAACCCATCCCAAACACGCCCTTAGCCGAGGTGTGAACAGCCGTGTGCCGTCCGGGTCTAGGCACAGGGCGGCCAGGCTGAGTGCCGCAGGTCGTCGAGCGCGCCGAAGCGCTGGACGGCGGCGATGTTGTAGAGCGTGTCGATGCCGTCGTGAGCCTCAACCGCCGCGTAGACCCAGTCGCGGCCCTGGGCCAGGTCGCTGAGGTGTACGCCACCCCTGACGTGGATGGCATCGCCGCCCAGGTCGTCAACCATCTCGATGAGTCGCAGCCGACCATACCTGCGACCCCCGAGGGCGTAAACGACGGTACCCGCCACCACCCACCCTGTTGATCAGCCCAACCTCTCCGGCCAGTCCTCCCCACAACGTCATGCCTCCCTTCCACCTCCGGCCCGGACTCGAGCACCAAGACCGACCGCGACCCAGCAAGACAACCGGTGCGCTGCGAGACCGACTCCAAAGGACCCGGCCGCGCGTCACGCCGCCTCGGCGGGTGGTACCACCTCCCAGCGCCGACATCTGCGAGGCCGCCGACCTGACGGGTGTACACGGCGTCGCGCTTCACCTCCCGGAGACGTTCCGGGTCCCGCTCGTCGATCAGCCGGCAGATGTCCAAGAACGGTCCCACGGGCATCTGCACCTGTCAGCACGGCTTGACACTCGGGCATCATCCACGGCCTTGCCAGGCATGTAGAGAGTACGATCTCCGTCTAAAGTGGTCGCAGAGCGTCCCGCCGACACAATCCGCAAGCAGACCGACACCGAAACCAAGCGAGGAGAACGAAAGATTTTGAAGCAAATCCTGATTATTCCAGGAAACACCAATTTAACATCGTTTGGGAACTGCTTGACCGCCGCAACAGAAGTTCTTCAGGGCAACTTGAATGACGGGAGCGCTGGATTCAGGAAGGTTCACGTTGTCCATACGACAGAGTCGCTTACTGCATTCACTTCCCTGCAAGGTGAAATTTCCATACCGGAGCCGTTAGATCTACGCCAAAGCGACTTCGTTCATCATGTTGTCGACCTGTCTAGCAACTCTAAGCAACGGCTTGACGAATTGCTCTCCGAGGTGGCTTCGATTGCAAGGCTGAAACCAGCCGAGGAATTGTATTTTGATTTAACCGGCGGCGTAACGCAGGTCAAGGTGGCGCTCGGAATCTTGGCATTCCTACTGGGGGCGCGAAACGTCTACACGCTTGAGGTCGGCTTCACGCAACCCTATCAACGCAACTGGAACCTCGAGCACCTCCGCACGGAAGGCGTGCGTGTAACTTACAGTCAAACTTCCGGGCTAGATCAATTTGATCAGTTCGGTCTATCGAACCTTACCGCGGTCCGTCGAGTCCGTCCCGAATTAAACGAGTTAAAGCAGAAATTAGAATCCCTCTTCCCAGAGTCTTCATCCCAACTCGATCATCTAGTCTCAGTTCTGGAGCAGGCAGAGGCGCTCCGACTGCAGCAAGAGGACCGGTTGAAGCAAGCTGATCGGGTCGACCGAGTCGAGCTCGCTGCCACCCGTAGCATTCTTTTCCATGCAACTGCGGCCGCTGAGGCTCTTGTTGACCTCGTAGTTGAGCAGAGCGCGCCACGGAGTGGCCTTTCAAATTCAACGTTAGGGCCCAAGCTGCGCCAGCTTCGAGACCTTGCCGGGGCACACCCGTCCCACCCGATTGACACTGTCACGTTAGGACACCTGACAGATCTACTACTCAGGCTTAGGAATCGAGCTGCGCATTGGTCAGACCGAGCGTCCGACGCCTCGGTGATGGAGATTCAAGGCGAAGTCGGCCTGCGACTCTCGAAGTCGTTTATTTGGTTAGAGCTCCTAACACGATCTAGTTGATCGATGTCTGTGCGTGTCTGTGGTGGGTCTGGGTCGTTCTACGTGGTGTGAGTAAGCCGTGGGTCGT
>NZ_JBEPEQ010000229.1:0-2210 GCF_040300925.1 Micromonospora sp. NPDC000207 | reverse complement strand
CGGGCAGCAGCGACCGGAACCGTGCTAGCGCGGGACATCGCCGATGCGCTCACCCTAGGCGCGATCGACCTCACACACGGCGCTGCCGGGGCGCGGGACGCAGACGCCGGGGAGGACGCGGGGAGGCGGACCAGGGTCAGGTCCACCGTGCTGCCTCGGCTGTGGGCGGTCGGGGCGGCCAGGTAGCCCTGGGCGAAGAGGTCCGACTTCGACACCCGGGGGTGGTACGTCCGACCGGTCGGTGTCCCGCCCGGATCCCGGGCCCACCGGAGGATGTCGTCGGCGGCGCGGCCGGGGCGGTAACAGTCGTACACCTTCAGTGTGTGACCGTGGGTGAGGGCGGCGGCCTGCACCCGACGGAGGGCGTCGGCAGCCGCCCGGGTGAGCAGGCACAACGGTTCCCGGTAGCCCTCCAACGGCCGACCGACGAAGTTGCGTTCGGTCGCGTACCGGATGTCGCTGCGGATCGTGGGGTCGACGTCGCCGAGGACGACCACGTCGGCCGGGGCCTGCGGGGCTGCCGACGCGGGCGGTGACGGGGCCGGGGACGACGGCCGGTGGCAGGCGGCGGGGAGGAGGGCGACGGTCGCCGCCAGCACGGACAGGACCGACCACGAGCCGGCACTGACGCCCCGGGTGGTCACGGTGCTCACCCGCTCACGCTAGCCGGGTTCCCGGTGTCCCGACGGCCGGTCGTCCGATGCCGTCACACCCGGGCAGGTGTGGCGGTCCGGACCGACGGGTATCGGAAACCGGCAGACGTCGATGAGGAGGAGACCATGAGCGACCCCAGGTACGTGCCGGTGGGGCTGGCTGCCGCCGGCCAGCTTCCCGCAGACATGGCCGACCCCGACCTGACGGCACCCGCAGTCGACGACGGCGTACCGGTGGGCCGGGCCGACGCCGACGCCGACCGGGCGCGCGCCGCCGGTGAGGACCCGAACGGGGAGCAGTCGGCGGACCTGTGACACGCACGGCGGAGGGCGGGTCGGTGGCGGAACCGACCCGCCCTCCTGTCGTACCTCAGCCCGGTCGGCGGCGGGAGCGACGACGTCGTACCAGCAGCAGAGTCCCTGTCGCCGTCAGGACGGTGACCCCGCCGAGCAGGACCGACAGGGTCACCGGGGCGACACCGGCCGTCGTCTGGTCCCGGGCCGGGCGGGCCATGGCCGGCCCGACGACGGCGTCGGCCCCGGTGTCCAGGGGTGACGGACTGGGGTCGGTGACGGCGACGGGCGGGGTGGCGGTCAACTCCCCCGGCTCGACCAGTCGACCGACGGCGGCGTTACGGGGCAGTGCGAAACCCCAGTCGAGCAGGGCGGCCCCCTGTTCCCAACCCCGCATCGGCCGGGGCTCGGCCCCGAGGAGGCTGACCACCAGCCGCCGACCCCCACGCTCGGCCGCCCCGACGTAGGTGTGCCGGGCGTAGTCGGTGAAACCGGTCTTCCCGCCCAGCGCACCCGGGTACCGGTAGATGAGCTGGTTGTCGTTCTGGATCTGGAAGCCCCTGACCTTGAGGGCGGGCTGGGCCGGAACCCGGGCCCGCTCGGCTCGCGCGTACCTGGCGAAGGTCGGCTGGGCGAAGCAGGCCCGGGCGATCAGTGCCAGGTCGTACGCGCTGGTGAACTGCCCGGGACCGTCCAGCCCGGACGGGGTCACCGCATGCGTCTGCAATGCTCCCAGCCGGAGGGCCTCCTCGTTCATCGCCCGTACCCCACCGGCTGCCCCGTCCGCCCCGCCACCGAGGCGGGCCAGCAGGTTCGCCGCCTCGTTGCCGGAGTTGAACAGCAGGCCGAGCCAGACCGTCTCCACCCGGTAACGGCCCCCCACCACGAGGCCGACGGCCGAGGACCCGGCGGCGATGTCGAGGTCGGCGTCGGTGGCGGTGACCACCTGGTCGGGATCCAGTCTCGGCAGCATGGTGGCCGCCAGCAGGAGCTTCTGGACGCTCGCCGGGGTGGCGGACTCGTGGGGCCCGCACCCGCCCAGGACCGCCCCGCTGTCCAGGTCGGCCACCACCCACGACGTCGCGGTGACCGCCGGTGGCGACGGCGCACCGGGCGGGGTCACCAGACCGGCGGTGGCCAGCGCCGCTCCGCCGACCGTCCGGTGCTGCGGCACCACCGGCGGTGGGGTCGGCCGGGGCGACCGGGTGACCTTCGGTGCCACCGCCCGGGGGCAGGGCACCACCGGACCGGCGGCGGGGCCGG
>NZ_JBEPEQ010000228.1:0-2285 GCF_040300925.1 Micromonospora sp. NPDC000207 | reverse complement strand
GTGCCCGAGCCGACCGGCCTCGGCCGGATCCTGCGCGACGCCGCCGGGCGGCTGGAGCGGATCGTCGAGGAGCGGGACGCGACCGACGAGCAGCGGGCGGTACGCGAGATCAACGCCGGCATCTACGCCTTCGACGCCGGCCACCTGCGGGTCGCCCTGAGCAAGATCTCCACCGACAACGACCAGGGTGAGGAGTACCTCACCGACGTGTTCGCCCTGCTCGGGTCGGCCGGTGAGCCGGTGGCGGTGCACGTCGCCGCCGACCACGTCGAGACGTTGGGCTGCAACGACCGGGTCGAGTTGGCGGCGCTGCGCCGACTGCTGCGCGACCGGGTCAACGAGGCGTGGATGCGGACCGGGGTCAGCATCCTGGACCCGGACACCACCTGGATCGACGTCACTGTGGCGGTGGACCGGGACGCGGTGATCGACCAGAACACCCAGCTTCGCGGTGGCAGCGTGGTCGGAGCCGGTGCCGTGGTCGGCCCGGACGTCACCCTGATCGACACGGTGGTCGGGGCGGGGGCCACGGTGCTGCGCAGCCACGCGGTGCAGGCCGAGGTAGGACCGGGTGCCACAGTCGGCCCGTACGCCTATCTGCGGCCGGCGGCGCGGCTGGCCGAGCGGGCGAAGGTCGGCACCTTCGTCGAGGTGAAGAACTCCGAGGTCGGCCCGGGTGCCAAGGTGCCGCACCTGTCGTACGTGGGTGACGCCACGATCGGGGCGAAGGCGAACATCGGCGCGGCGACGATCTTCGTCAACTACGACGGTCAGGCCAAGCACCGGACCACGGTCGGGGAGGCGGCCTTCGTCGGCTGTGACACCACCCTGATCGCCCCGGTCGAGGTGGGTCCCGGTGCGTACGTGGCGGCGGGGAGTTCGATCACCCAGGACGTGCCGGCGGGCGCGTTGGGGGTGACCAGGGCTCCGCAGCGCAGCATCGAGGGGTGGGTGGCCCGACGGCGGGCCGGTACCGCCTCGGCGGCGGCTGCGGAGCGGGCCGGTCGGGAGGCGGCCGGTGGGTCGGCCGGGACGCCCGGGGACGCGGCGGAGGGTGCGTCGGGGGTGGCCCGCTAGGCAAGTGAAGGTGAGCGAATGCACGGGAGCACCCAGCCGGTGGGTCCGGCGTCAGACGGGGTAGATACTGCAACCGCAAAAAGTCTCCGGCCACCACCGCCGGGTACGCCGACCAACGGGAGCAGACCGGCCATGGGCAGCATCGTCGCCGAAAATCGCAAGAGCCTGATGCTCTTCTCCGGACGTGGTTTTCCGGAGTTGGCCAACGAGATCGGTGAGGTGCTCGGCGTTGCGCCGACGCCGACCGACGCGTACGAATTCGCCAACGGCGAGATCTTCGTCCGTTTCAAGGAGTCGGTTCGTGGCTCGGACGCCTTCGTGGTGCAGTCCGTCACCCACGGGGTCAACACCTGGGTCATGGAGACCCTGATCATGGTCGACGCGCTGAAGCGTGGATCGGCCAAGCGCATCACAGTGGTCCTGCCGTTCTACCCGTACTCCCGGCAGGACAAGAAGCACCGCGGGCGGGAGCCGATCTCGGCTCGACTCGTCGCCGACCTGCTCAAGAGCGCCGGGGCGAACCGGATCCTCACCGTGGATCTGCACACCGCGCAGATCCAGGGGTTCTTCGACGGCCCGGTGGACCACCTCTTCGCGATGGACATCCTGGCCGAATACGTGCAGCGCCGGTACGTCGGTAGGCCGATGACGGTGGTGGCCCCGGACTCGGGTCGGGTTCGGGTGGCCGAGCGGTGGACCGACCGACTGGGCGGGTGCCCGCTGGCCTTCATCCACAAGACGCGGGATCCGCTCAAGCCCAACCAGGTGGTGGCGAACCGGGTGGTCGGGGAGGTCGAGGGTCGGGTCTGCCTGATCGTCGACGACATGATCGACACGGGTGGCACGATCTGCAAGGCGGCGGACATCCTGAAGGAGGCCGGTGCGGCGGACGTGATCGTCGCGTCCACCCACGCCCTGCTCTCCGACCCGGCCACCGAGCGGTTGAAGAACAGCCCGATCAGCGAGGTGGTGGTGACCAACACGCTGCCGCTGCCGCCCGAGAAGCAGCTCGACAAGCTGACGGTCCTGTCGATAGCGCCGCTGTTGGCCCGGGCGATCCGCGAGGTGTTCGACGACGGCTCGGTGACCACCCTCTTCGGTGGGCTGAGCTAGCAGTCGACCGTCGCCACGGCGGTCCCCGGCACGCGCTGACCGTCGCCACGGCGGTCCCCGGCACGCGCTGACCGTCGCCACGGCGGTCCCCGGCA
>NZ_JBEPEQ010000227.1:0-2370 GCF_040300925.1 Micromonospora sp. NPDC000207 | reverse complement strand
ACCTGTGGCGACGGTCTGCGCGGGCCGGGGACCGCCCCCACGGCGGCCCCCGGCACGCGGTGTCCGGGGACCGCCGTCAGGCGCGTCACGGCCTCGGGTAGACTATTGCGGTTGCCACGGCGAGGGTGCCCGGCGGGCCGCAGATGGCCGCACGGAGGCGCCGTCATCGACGCGGTGCTCCGGGCAGTCGATCATGACACTGAGCCCCTGC
Source organism: Micromonospora sp. NPDC000207 (assembly GCF_040300925.1). Taxonomy (NCBI): domain Bacteria; kingdom Bacillati; phylum Actinomycetota; class Actinomycetes; order Micromonosporales; family Micromonosporaceae; genus Micromonospora; species Micromonospora sp. NPDC000207. Next base: position 2,159 of record NZ_JBEPEQ010000227.1, on the reverse strand, counting down.
GAGCCCCTCGCCCAGCACCGCCAGTCGACAAGCCGCCGCAGCGAAAGCATCAGGAGTCTCCCCGTGTCCGAGGTAAAGATCAGCGCCGAGCCCCGTACCGAGTTCGGCAAGGGTGGTGCCCGTCGTACCCGCCGGGCCGGCAAGGTGCCTGCCGTGCTGTACGGCCACGGCGAGAAGCCCAAGCACATCGCGCTGCCGGCGCTGGAGTTCGCCGCCGCGATCCGTAAGGGCGGCGCCAACCAGCTCTTCGCGATCGAGGTCAGCGACGGCACCCAGGTGCTGGCGCTGCCGAAGGCCATCCAGCGTGACCCGATCAAGGACACCTTCGAGCACATCGACCTGCTGCTGGTGCGGCGGGGCGAGAAGGTCACCGTCGACGTGCCGGTCCAGCTCACCGGGGACGCGGCCAAGGACACCCTGATCGTGCATGACCACGACACCCTGTCGGTGAACGCCGACGCCACCAAGGTGCCCGACCACCTGGAGGTCTCCATCGAGGGCGCCGAGGCCGGCACCCAGGTGACCGCTGGCGACGTCGAGCTGCCCAGGGGCGTCGAGCTGGCCGTCGAGGCCGACACGCTCGTCGCTTCGATCACCGCCGCTCCGACCGCCGAGCAGCTGGAGGCGACCCTCCCGGAGGCCGAGGAGGCCGCCGAGGAGGAGACCGCAGCCGAGGGCGAGCAGGCCCCGGCCGAGGCCGCCGAGGGCGAGCAGGCCCCGGCCGAGGCGCGCGCCGAGGCCTGAGCGGACCACAGCATCCTGTGACAGGCGCTCCCGGCGTACAGGGGGCGCCTGTCGGCGTACCGGATGGGTGGTGTGACCGGTCGGCGGTGGTGACGAGGGGAAGGGGCGCTGGTGGCTGAGGAGTCGGGGCCGTGGCTGGTGGTCGGCCTGGGAAACCCGGGTCGGGAGTACGCCGGTAACCGGCACAACGTCGGGTTCATGGTCGCCGACCTGGTGGCGGCCCGGGTCGGTGGGAAGCTCGGTCGACACCGGCGGGCGATGGCCGAGGTCGGCGAGGGGCGGCTGGGGTTCGGCGGCCCGAAGCTCGTGGTGGCCAAGCCGCTGACCTTCATGAACCTCTCGGGTGGGCCGGTGGCGGCTCTGGCGCAGTTCTTCAAGGTGTCGCCGGGGCAGATCATCGCGGTCCATGACGAGTTGGACATCGACTACGGGCAGGTACGCATCAAGTGCGGCGGCGGCGAGGGCGGACACAACGGTCTGCGTTCGATGTCGAAGTCGCTCGGCACGAAGGACTACGTACGGGTGCGGTTCGGGGTGGGTCGTCCGCCGGGGCGAAAGGACCCGGCCGACTACGTCCTGTCGGACTTCTCGTCCGGCGAGCGCAAGGAGTTGGAGTTCCTGGTGGACCGGGCGGCGGACGTTGTCGAGTCGGTCGTCACGCGGGGTGTCGAGCCGACTCAGAACGAGTATCACGGCCGCTGAGCGGGGGCGGGGCAGCTCCACAGCGGGACGCGGGGGCGGTATTCTGCGCCTTTTGACGGTTTCGTGTCACGGCGTGAGGTTGTGGCCGGGTCGACGGGAGCACGTGGTGGGCAGTCCTCCGATGATCGACGGGGCGTTCGCCCGGTGGTTGGCGGCGCAGGCCGGTCAGGCGTTGACGGCGCTCCGCGTCGAGCTGGGGTTCGCCGACGCCGGGGCGTTGAAGACGGCGGGCGACAAGGTGTCGCACGAGCTGATCCGGGCCGAACTGGCGAAGTGGCGCCCCGGTGACGCGGTGCTCTCCGAGGAGGACGCCGGTGCCCGGCTGACCTGGACCACGGAGGTGAACTCCGGTGGCGTGTCCCGGATGACCGCCGACCGGGTGTGGATCATCGATCCGTTGGACGGGACGCGGGAGTTCTCGGAGGAGGGGCGGTCGGACTGGGCGGTGCACGTGGCGTTGTGGGCGCGTAACGCCTCGACCCCGCACGGTCTGGTGGCCGGTGCGGTGGGTCTGCCCGCCCAGCACCGCGTCCTGGGTACCGACTATCCGCCGGCGTACCCGCCGATGACGCTGGAGGCGGCGACCTCCGGTGGCGGTCGGACCATCCGGCTGGCGGTGAGTCGGAGTCGCCCGCCGGTGTTCCTGACCGATCTGGCCGAGGAGGTCGGGGCGCAGTTGGTGCCGATGGGGTCGGCGGGGGCGAAGATCGCGG
>NZ_JBEPEQ010000226.1:0-2391 GCF_040300925.1 Micromonospora sp. NPDC000207 | reverse complement strand
CGGGAGGCGTCGGTGAGCTGCGCGGTCACCGCCGCGACGGCGGCGAAGCAGACCCCGACCCCGCCGACGGCCGCCGCGGCGGCGACCGAACCGGCCACCGGCAGACCGGCGGCGACGAGCGCCCCGGCGGTCAGCGCGGCGGTCAGCAGGTTCGCCCCGAGGACGACGAACAGGGCGGCGGTGAGCAGGGCGTACCGGCCGAGGGCGGCGGAGCCGAGCAGTTCGGCCCGGCCGGTCTCCTCGTTCTGTCGGGTGTGCCTGACCACGGCGAAGGAGCTGAGCAGGGCGGCCAGGACCGACAGGGTCAGGAAGGACTCGGCTGTCACCACCGAACCGACCCCGGTGCCGTGGACGGGGCCGTTGAAGGCGCGGGCCACCACACTGGCGGTGGCGGTGGCGACGTACCCGATTCGTTCCCGCTCCCCGGGGTAGAGACCGGCGACACTGGCGGCCAGGCCCCCGGCGAGCAGCGGGGTGCCCAGGATCCAGAGGGGAAGCTTGACCCGGTCGCGGCGGACCGCCAGCCGGACCAGGCGGCCGGTGCCGGTGAGGGCGCTCATCGTCCCTCCCGGCCCGTCGTCGCCGCCTCGACCGGGGTACGGGGGGCGGCGAGGTCGGGGCCGGGCCCGCCGTAGTGGCGCAGGAACAGCTCCTCCAGGGTCGGCGGAGTGCTGGTCAGCGACCGGACCCCGAAGGGCAGCAGGTGGGCGAGAAGGTCGGCGAGGTGCTGCGGCTCGACCTCGACGTGGGCGTGGTGGTCGCCGACCTGGACCGGGTGGGTGCCGGGCAGCCGGTCCAGGCCGGTCACCGGGCGGTCGGTCTCGACCGTCACCGAGGTACGGGTCAGGTGGCGCAGCTCGGCGAGGGTGCCGGACTCGACGGTGCGGCCCTCCCTGATGATGCTCACCCGTTCGCAGAGCGCCTCCACCTCGGCCAGGATGTGGCTGGAGAGCAGGACGGTCCCGCCGTCACGACTGAACCGCTGGACCTCGTCGCGGAACACCGACTCCATCAGCGGGTCGAGCCCGCTGGTCGGCTCGTCGAGCACCAGCAGCTCCACGTCGCAGGCGAGGGCGGCGACGATGGCCACCTTCTGCCGGTTGCCCTTGGAGTAGGTCCGGCACCTCCTGGTGGGGTCCAGCGCGAACCGGTCCAGCAGGTGGTCGCGGCGGCTGCGGTCCAGGCCGCCGCGGAGCGCGCCGAACAGGTCGATCGCCTCACCGCCGGTGAGGTTCGGCCACAGGCTCACGTCGCCGGGTACGTAGGCCAACCGGCGGTGCAGGGTGACGGCGTCCCGCCACGGGTCGCCGTCGAGCAGGCGTACGGTGCCGGTGTCGTGGCGCAGGAGCCCGAGCAGGATCCGGATGGTGGTGGACTTGCCGGCGCCGTTGGGGCCGAGGAAACCGTGCACCTCCCCCGCCTCGACCTGTAGGTCGAGTCCGTCGAGGGCCCGGGTGGCGCCGAAGGTCTTCACCAGACCGCTTACTGAGATCACGCTCATGGAAACTCCCGTCGTCGGGCGGCGGACCCCTCCACCGTACTGACCGCCGGTCAGACAATTCAAGTCGACACCGACTTCCGGTCAGGGATCGGACTACGATCGGCGGGTGGACAGCGCAGCGCCCGACACCCGGACCCGGATCCTGCGGACCGCCCTGGACCTCTTCGCCGAGAAGGGCTACCAGCGCACCTCGCTGCGGGAGATCGCCGAACGGCTCCGGCTGACCAAGGCGGCGATCCTGTACCACTTCCCCAGCAAGGAACACCTGGTGATCGACCTGGTCGAGCCGCTGCTGAGCGACCTGGAGGGGCTGCTCGACACCGCCGAGCACCAGCCGCCCGAGCGGGCCCGGTGGGTGGTCGTCGAGGGGTGGATCGACGTGATCCTGGCCCACCGCCGGTCCCTGGGGATGCTCTTCCACGACATCAGCATGTTCTCCCACGGTCCGACCTTCGCCCGTCTCCTGCAGATCGCGATGCGGGCCAACGAACTCGTCGCCGGCCCCGACGCCGGCCGCCGCGACCAGGTCCGGGCGGTGCAGGCCATCGCGATGTGCAGCGACCCGGTCCTGTTCTTCAACGACGTACCGGACGAGGTGCTGCGGGCCGACATGCTCGACGGCCCACGCCGCCTCTTCGCCGACCCCACCCCGGCCGCCACCGGGACGCCTCCCGGACCCGCCGGGACCGAACCGGTCGGGGCCGGAGCCGGGATCGCCGAGCCGGGCGCGGCCGTCGGAACGGGCGGGGGCGGGCGGATGCCGGTGGAGGGCGGGGCCGTCGGACCAGGTGGGGCCGTCGAACCGGTCGGGGGCGGGCGGATGCCGGTGGAGGGCGGGGCGGGGCGGCGGGGTGGCCCCCGGCGGGCCGGACGCCCCCGGGCGATGAGCC
>NZ_JBEPEQ010000225.1:0-2414 GCF_040300925.1 Micromonospora sp. NPDC000207 | reverse complement strand
TTCCCATATCATTCTGGGTGTCCCTGGATTCCACTCGGTTCCTCTCCCCCCCCCCCGCCCCGGCCCCCGCCCCCGGGGCGGGCACGGCCCGCCCACCCCCACCCGCCGACGCCGGCCCCTCGGTGCCCGGCTCCGCCGCGACTGGCCGCTACTGGCGATGGCCGCGCCGGCCGCGCTGCTGCTCCTGGTCTTCCACTACCTGCCCACCCTGGGCAACGTCATCGCCTTCCAGGACTACAACCCGTTCGTCGGCGACGACGCCCTGGAGGCGTTCCTCCACAGCGAGTGGGTCGGGTTCGGCAACTTCGAGATCCTCTTCCGCGACCCGCTGTTCTGGGACGCCGTGCGCAACACCCTCACCATCACCGCCTTCCAACTGGTCTTCTTCTTCCCCCTGCCGATCTTCCTGGCCATCCTGCTCAACAGCGTGGTGTCCGGCCGGGTCCGCGGCTTCGTCCAGAGCGTGGTCTACCTGCCGCACTTCTTCAGCTGGGTGCTGGTGGTCACCTTCTTCGTGCAGATGTTCGGCGGAGCCGGACTACTCGCCCAGGAGATGCGCCAGGCCGGACTGCAACCGTGGGACATCATGACCAACCCGAACACCTTCATCGTCCTGGTCACCGCCGAGTCGGTGTGGAAGGACGTCGGCTGGGGGGCCATCGTCTTCCTCGCCGCCCTGTCCGCCATCGACCAGAACCTGTACGAGGCGGCGGCGGCCGACGGCGCCGGCCGGTGGCGACGCCTGTGGCACATCACCCTGCCCGGCCTGCGGCCGGTCATCATCCTGCTGCTCATCCTGCGCCTGGGCGACGCCCTGTCGGTCGGCTTCGAGCAGTTCATCCTCCAACGCGACGCGGTCGGCCGACAGGCCGCCGAGGTGCTCGACACCTTCGTCTACCACAATGCCATCGCCACCCAGCAGTGGGGACAGGGCGCGGCGGCCGGACTCTTCAAGGCCGTCATCGGGCTGATCCTCATCATCGCGGCCAACAAGATGGCCCACCGGCTGGGCGAACAGGGGGTGTACTCCCGGTCATGACCACCCAGATCAGTCCGGCCGGACCGGTAGCAGCCGGCCCCCGACCGACACCCCGACTCCCCCGACGCGCCCCGAACCGGCCCGCCTGGGAGGAACCCCCGACCACCGCCGGGCAGATCGGCAAGGGCGCCGTCCTCACCCTGCTCGTCCTCGCCGTCCTGTTCCCCCTGTGGACGGTAGTGGTCACCAGCCTCTCCTCCCGCCAGACCATCAACGACACCGGCGGAATGGTCGTGGTCCCCCGCGAGTTCGACCCCTCCGCCTACATCTCGATCTTCTCCGGCGGCACGATCACCCAGGCGGTGTGGATCAGCACCCTGGTCACCGTCGTCGGCACCACGGTCAGCCTGGTCCTCACCGTCCTCGCCGCGTACGGCCTGTCCCGCCCCGGATCGGTGGCCCACCGGGGACTGCTGTTCCTGTTCCTCGGCACCTTCCTGATCTTCCCCGGCCTGGTGCCCAGCTACCTGGTGGTCACCGGCCTGGGCCTCAAGGACAGCCTCTGGGCGCTGATCCTGCCCAGCGCGATCAGCGTGTTCAACCTGGTGGTCATCCGGGCGTTCTTCATGAACGTCCCCGGTGAACTCCTCGACAGCGCCCGCATCGACGGTGCCGGAGAGTTCCGCATCCTCTGGCGAATCGTCCTCCCGCTGTCCCGCGCGGTGATCGCCGTCGTCGGCCTCTTCTACGCCGTCGGCTACTGGAACGCCTACTTCAACTCCGTCCTCTACATCGACGACAACAACAAGTTCCCCATCCAACGGGTCCTGCAGAGCTACATCCTCGCCGGACAGTCCCCGAACGTCTCCGGGGCGGCGGTCAGCCTCCCCGGCGTCACCGCGTACCCACCCACCCTGGCGGTGAAGATGGCGGTGGTCGTGGTGACGGTCCTCCCGGCGGTGATCGCCTACCCGTTCGTGCAACGACACTTCACCAAGGGCGTCATCACCGGCGCGGTGAAGGGCTGACCGACCCGTGGTGCCCGGCCCGCCCCCACGCGGCCGGGCACCACCACACCCCCCACCGGCCACGACCACCAGGGACCAGGAATGCCCGACGACACCCGGCTGCGCTACGGCGGCGACTACAACCCGGAACAGTGGCCCCCGCAGGTGTGGCGAGAGGACGTCGACCTGATGCGCCGCGCCCGGGTCACCCTCGTCACCGTCGGGGTGTTCGCCTGGTCCCGCCTCGAACCCCGACCCGGCAGGTACACCTTCGACTGGCTCGACGAGATCCTCGACCTGCTGCACGCCGCCGACATCCAGGTGGCCCTGGCCACCCCCACCGCCGGCCCGCCCCCCTGGTTCTCCCAGGCCCACCCCGACGCCCTCCCGGTCACCGCCGACGGGGTCCGCCTGCACCACGGCAGCCG
>NZ_JBEPEQ010000224.1:0-2417 GCF_040300925.1 Micromonospora sp. NPDC000207 | reverse complement strand
CCGGCACCCCGGCCCCGACCCGGGCGTCGGCGCGGGACGGACGTACCGTCGCCGGGAACGGATCGTCGCGCCTGGCGGTCCACCACCCGGCCTGAGCCGCGCCCGTCCGAACCCGACCGGAGCCGGGCCCCGCCCGGCGACCGGCGTTCCCGAGAGGACCACGGCTTGTCGTTCCTGACCCGCCCGCACCGCGACCCGGCTGAGGAGTCCCCCCGCCCGGCCGCCCCCGGCGAACGCCGGCGGCGGCGCGCCGTCTGGCCCGCCCCACGGTCCGACGACGCCCCGGAGACCGACGCCCCGGAGACGGCCGGTTCGGGGCCGGAAGCCCCGGAGACCGACGCCCCGGGAACCGACGACCCGGGAACCGATACCCCGGGGCCGGACGGTTCGGCGGATCACGACGCGGTCGAGTCGGAGAACGGTGCGCGACGGGGCCGGTGGCGGACTGTGGGTGCCCGGGTGACCACCGGACTGGCCGTCCTGCTGGTGCTGGTCCTCCTGCTCGCACCGAACCATCTGGCCGGATACTCACCGTGGGTGTTCACCCGGCTCCCGTTGGAACCGATCGTCGTCGCCGCCGCGCTGCTGGCCCTGCGGTCCCGGAGCCGGGCCCGGCGGCTGCTGGCGGGGCTGGTCGGTGTCCTGCTCGGGACCGTCGGCATCCTGAAGGCCCTGGACACCGGGTTCTTCGCCACCCTGGCCCGGCCGTTCGACCCCGCCCTGGACTGGTCCCTGCTCGGCCCCACCTACTCCTACCTGGTCGAGGCGAACGGCAGGCCCGTCGCCGTCGCCGCAGCCGTCGGGGCGGTGCTGCTCGCCGTCGCCCTGCTGTCTTTGACCACGCTCGCCTCCCTGCGACTGTCCCGCCTGGTGGTACGGCACGACCGGGTGGCGGTCCGGGCGGTCGCCGTTCTCGCCGTCCTCTGGGTGGCCGGTGCCGCGTTCGGGATCCGGGTCGGCCCCGGCGTGGCGGTCGCCGACCGCAGCACGTCCCGCCTGGTCACCTCGCACGTGTCGCAGGTCCAGGCCGCGGTGAAGGACCGGGAGACCTTCGGGACCGAGGTCGACGCCGACCCGTTCGAGGCCGTACCCGCCGAACGGTTGTTGACCGGTCTGCGGGGCAAGGACGTCGTCGTGGCGTTCGTCGAGAGCTACGGCCGGGACGCGGTGCAGGACCCGGAGTTCAGCCCCCGGGTCGGTGCGGTCCTCGCCGACGGCGACCGGCGGCTGGGCGAGGCCGGGTACGCCACCCGCAGCGGCTTCCTCACCTCCTCGACCACCGGCGGGGGCAGTTGGCTGGCGCACGCCACCCTGCTGTCCGGGCTCTGGATCGACAACGACCAGCGTCACCGCAGCCTGCTGGCCAGCGACCGGATGACGCTCAACAGGTACTTCCAGCGGGCCGGGTGGGACACGGTGGGGGTGATGCCCGCCGTGACCCGGGCCTGGCCCGAGGGGCAGTTCTACGGTTACGAACGGTTCCACGACTCCCGCACCCTCGGCTACCAGGGGCCGAAGTTCGGCTTCGCCCCGATCCCGGACCAGTTCACCCTCGGGGCGTTCGAGCGACTGGAGCGGTCCCGGCCCGACCGGGCACCGCTGTTCGCCGAGATCGCCCTGGTCACCAGCCACTCCCCCTGGACGCCCCGCCCCCGGATCGTGGACTGGTCGCAGATGGGCGACGGCACGATCTTCCACGAGGCCCGGGAGGGCGACGGCGAGGACATCGGACGCTCCACCGCGCAGATCCGCGCCGACTACCGCCGCTCGATCGAGTACTCGTTGAAGTCCCTGGTGTCGTACGTCGAACGGTACGGCGACGACGACCTGGTGCTGGTAGTGGTCGGCGACCACCAGCCCGCGCCGGTCGTCACCGGCCCCGGCGCCAGCCGGGACGTCCCCATCTCGATCATCACCCGGGACCGGGGGGTGCTGGCACAGATGTCGGACTGGGAGTGGGAGGAGGGCCTCCAACCCGGCCCGCAGGCCCCGGTGTGGCCGATGAGCAGCTTCCGCGACCGGTTCCTGACCACCTTCGGCCAGTGAGCGCACCCCGGGCCGTCGACACACCACGGCACGTGTCCGCCGGGCGGCGGGAACCGGACCGGGCCGGTGAGCGACTATCTGTCCATGGGGTGTGAGGGGTGGCGGGAGATCCTGTCGGCACAGCTGGACGGTGAAGAGACGCCGACCGAGCGGGTCGCCGTGCAGCGGCACCTGGAAGGCTGTGCGGGCTGCCGGAGCTGGTTGGACCTGGTCGCCGGGGTGAACCGGCGGGCTCGTACCCAGGTGGTGCCGACGGTGCCCGACCTGACCGAGGCGATCCTCGCCGCCGCCGCGCCACCGGCGACCGGTCGCCGGTGGCGCCCCCCCCGGCCCCCGCCCCCCCGCCTGCCGTCCCCGGCCCCGAGGGGAGA
>NZ_JBEPEQ010000223.1:0-2462 GCF_040300925.1 Micromonospora sp. NPDC000207 | reverse complement strand
CCTGCGCCCACCGCCGCCCGGACCCGACCGGCTGTGGGTTCGGCGACCACCCGGGCCTGGGCGGTGCCGTAGCGCAGGGCGTACCAGAGCGCCAGTCCGGCGGGCAGCGCCGCGCGGGCCAGTCCGGCGGCCTCGGACCGGGTCACCGCCGAGACGGCGGTCCGGACCGTCGACCCGGCAGCGGTCCCGGCGGTCGGCGCCGACCCGGTCCGGCGGGTTCGACCGACTGCGGCACCGGCGGCGATCAGCGTGGTAGCGGTGAGGGTGCCCAACGGCAGGGCGACGTCGGTCCCGGTCACCTCCCGGCGGGACAGGGCGGTGACGGTCCAGGTGTGCGCTGCCACGGTCAGCGCCGCCGGAACCGCCCGGACGGTCCGTCCGTCGCCCGCCCCGAGCAGGACGTCCAGCCCCCGGCACAGCGCCATCATCGGCGGCCCGGCGGGACTGTTCTTCGCCTTGAGGTCGTACGCCCAGACGGCGGCGGCGAGCGGGACGGCGACGGCGGCGGCCCGACGCCCCCCGGCGGCACCGGCCAGGGCGAGGCCGGCGGCGGTCAACCCGGCGGCGACCCCGAGTGCTGCTGTCGGACTGACCCGGCCGCTCGGGATGGGACGTTCCGGGCGCTCCACGGCGTCGAGGTCCCGGTCGGCCCAGTCGTTGGCGGCCATCCCCGCCCAGTAGAGCAACACCGACGCCCCGGCCAGGGCGGGGGTACGCCGGTCCAGGCCACCTGCGGCGGTCGCCCCGGCGATGACGTCTCCGGGGACCGACAGCGCGGCGGGGGCCCGGACCAGTTCCACCAGGTCAGCGAGCCTGGGCATCGGCACCTCCGGTGGTGGCGTGCAGCCCGGTGACGAACTCCCGCAGCCGGACCCACTGTTCGGCCAGCGAGTGGGTGCTCACCCCCACCGGGTCCTTGAAGAAGAACGCCAGGTCGGCGAGGGGGCCGACGTGCCCGGCGGCGTGCGCGGCGGCGGTGATCCGGGCCAGGTCCAGCACCAGCGGGGCGGCCAGGGCGGAGTCACAGCCGTGCCAGGTGAACTCCAGCCGCATCCCGGCACCGAGGAACCCGGCGAAGGTGACCAGGTCCCAGGCGGTCTTGAAGTCGCCCAGCTCCTCGACGTAGTCGATGCGGGTGTCGCCCTGCGGTTGGTAGCCGAGGGTCTCGGCGAGGACCCGCTGTTTGCTCTCCACCTTCGCCGCGTTGGCGGCCGGTTCGGCGAGGTTGGCCCCGTCCCCACCGCCGAGCAGGTTGATCCCCGACCACGAGCGGACCTGGAGGTTGCGCATCGCGAACATCGGGGCCAGCACCGACTTGACCAGGGTCTCCCCGGTCTTGCCGTCGTGGCCGGCGTACGGCAGCCCCCGCTCGACGGCCAGGGCGGCCAGGGCGGGCAGCCGGGCCCCTGTCGACGGGGTGAAGTCCACGTACGGGCAGCCGGCGGTGAACGCCGCGTACGCGTAGAGGGAGCTGGGCGGCAGCACCTCGTCGTCACCGTGCAGCGCCTCGGCGAGCCGGGCCGGGTCGACGTGCCCCGGATGCGGGGTGATCTGCGGTTCGGTGGCCGAGACGTTGACCATTACGATCCGGTCGAGGTGGTGCCGACGGCGGAAGGCGTCGAGGTCGGCGACCACTGTGGCGACCCGTTCGGCCTGGGTGCCCCCGGTGGGGGCGGGCCGGATCTCCTCCTCCACCTCGGCCAGGTCGTCGGCGAGTGCGGCGACGAGTCGACCGGGCACCACCCCGGCGGCGGCGAGCGCCTCGGCCCGTTTCGCCAGGGGGGTGTGGACCGGGTCGTGACCGCCGAACACCAGTTCGGTGAAGGCCGGCAGGGCGGGTCCACGCAGCTGAGGCAGCTCGGTGACGCACCCGGTCGGCGCGGTGAGATTGCTCCGCAGGGCACGCGCCCCGACGATGCTGGTGGTCGCGACGGAACCGCGCGCCCCCACCAGCCAGACACCCGTACGCATGGTGCTCCTTCCGATCGGGTGCGGATGGGCCCCGCCCGTCACCCACGGATCCACGGGTCCCGGTGGGTGGTGCCGAAGTCGGCGGCTTCGGCACCGGCCGGGTCCCGGGGGTGGGAACGGACGGGGCTGGCAGGCAGGGCCGGTCGGCGTCTCGTCCCTGCCTCCCCCGCATCCGCCCGGCCACCGACGCGGGTGCGTCGACGGCCGGACGTCTGGGACGTACGCGGTCCTCCGGTGCGGTCGGGGAATCCCGTTCCGACCGCACCGGACGACCGTCGTGCCGGTGCGCCCCCGCTCGGGGAGGCACCATCCGGTCCGAGCCTCGTCCCGGCCGTGGGGCGCAACCACGGTCGGTTCCTCGCCGGTCGGTCCGGATCTTCCCGGGCGGTGGCGGCGATATCGCCGCCACCCCCCGGGGGGAAGACCGCCACCCAGGCCACTGCCGGGTACACCAACCCCCACGACGAGCCGAGTCGGGCCCAACCTTACAA
>NZ_JBEPEQ010000222.1:0-2500 GCF_040300925.1 Micromonospora sp. NPDC000207 | reverse complement strand
ACTCGTCCGGGCCGGGCGAGGTGTCGCCACCGGGCTCGGCGGGGCCCGTCGCCACGGGTCCCGGGTCGTCATCGTCGTTGCCGGTGAGCAGCAGCGCGCCGCCGACGCCGCAGACGGCGAGGATGAGCAGCACGGCCGCACCGATGCCGAGCCCGACGAAGAGGCCCTTGTTCGACTTCTGCGGCGGCGGGGCGCCGAACTGCTGCGGTCCGCCGGGGTAGCCCGCGCCCTGGTAACCGGGCTGCCCGGGCTGGCCCGGCTGGCCGTACGCGGGGTACCCGCCCTGCTGGGCCGGCGGCCCACTCCAGGGGGTCACGTTCGGATCAGGCTGCCCGCCGTACGGAGGGTAGTTGTCGCTCATCTGAAGCCCTTATCGCTCTCGACTGTTGCCCAGGCACGGGATCTTCAGTCAGGGTAGTGAGCGGCGCAAATTACGATGCGCTTCGGGTCGGCCACCACGGCTTCGGAGACGGTTTACCGACGGCAACCTTCCACAGTCCGTGGTTGTTACGAGTCAGTTCGTGTTGGGCCTGCGGAGTCGCCGTCGGGGCCAGGACGACCGGATACGCGCACGGGTAAGGGGAATCGGGGTCTGGTCGAGGGGTACGAACCCCACCACCCCCCGAGTTCAAGGTGTGATGCAGATCACCAAAGTGGCGGGTCGCCGGATCCGTCACCCCATTGTCCCGAATCATCCACTACCGACCCGGTCCATCCTCCACCCGTCGGGAGTGCCCCATGCGCGACGCCCCGGTGTCACCGATCGTCGACCTGTTGGCCACCTACCGGCCACGTACCGCCGACGAGGCAGCCGACGTGGAACGGACCCGGACCCTCCTCGACACCGGCGACCCGTGGTCCCGCGACCTGCCACTGCACGTCACCGGGTCCGCACTCGTCGTCCACCCCCCGACCGGACGGATCCTGCTCCGGTGGCACGCCCGCCAGGGGGCCTGGTTGCAGGTCGGCGGACACGGCGACCCCGGCGAGCACCACCCGCTGGACGTGGCGCTGCGCGAGGGGGGCGAGGAGACCAACCTGGACGACCTGGTGTGCTGGCCGAACGGGTCCCTGCGGCAGGTGGTCGTGGTGCGGGTGAACGCGAGCCCCACCGAGCCCGCCCACGAACACGCCGACCTCCGGTTCGTCCTGGCCACCGGCACCCCCGAGACGGCCAGGCCGGAGAATCCCACCGCCGAGCTGCGTTGGCTGACCGTCCCCGAGGCCCTGGACCTGATCACCGAGGCGAACCTGCGGGACTTCGTCACCCGGGTCGGGGAGCTGCTCGACCAGAACTGACAGTCCGGTGACCGCCGCCGGTCAGGGCTTGCGCCCCACCGCCCCGTACGCGTCGATCGCCGGGGTGTCGTCGTCGGCACGCCACCTGGTGATCGAGGTCAGTCCCGGTTCGACGGGGGTCAACCCGTCGAAGAACCCGCCGATCTGCTCCGGGCTGCGCAGCACGTACGGGACTCCCCCGCTGGCCACCAGCCGCGCCGCCCCCTCGACCACGGCGGGGCTGGTGTCGGTGCCGTCCCAGAGGACCAGGTGGCTTCCGGAGGGCACCGCGTCCAGGACCATGGCGACGATCGAGCGGGCCACCTCCAGGTCGGGTTCGTAACCGAGGACCCCCATGAACATCACCGCCACCGGCTCCCGGAAGTCCAGGGCGTCGGCGGCCTCGGTGAGGATCCGCTCCGGGTCGTGGTAGTCGGCGGGGACGTACCGGGTGGTGCCCGCACCGGCGGGGCTGACCAGCAGGGCCCGGGCGTGCACCAGGACCATCGGGTCGTTGTCGACGTAGACGACCCGGGACCCGGGGGCGACGGACTGGGCCACCTCGTGGGTGTTCTGCATGGTGGGCAGGCCGGTGCCGACGTCGAGGAACTGCCTGATCCCGGCCTCGGCCGCCAGGTGCCCGACGGTCCGGACGAGGAACCGCCGGGACTCCCGGGCCATGACGACGATCTCCGGGTACACCTGCGCCACCGCCGCACCGGCGGCCCGGTCGGCGGCGAAGTTGTCCTTCCCGCCCATCCAGTAGTTCCAGATCCGCGCCGCGTGGGGCACCTCGACGTCGAGTTCGGTGGCGAGGCCCGGTACCCGATCGGCCATGGCGGGCTCCTCTGCATCTGCGAGACGGCAAGGTGATCCACTGTAGACGCCTCGTGTCGACCGAGGGGTTCAGGGCGTCGGGGCGGTCACCGGGCGCCGTCGACGCCGCAGGCCCGCCCGAGGTCGACGAGCCGGGGGTCGGGGCGTACCGACCGGCGCAGGACCAGGGCCACCACCTCCCGGGCCGCCGGACGGGACCGGACCTCGGCGGGCGCGGTCCGGTCGGCGGCGAGGAGGGTACGACCGGCTGCCACCACGTCGCCGAGCAGGACGTACGCCCGGGCGGTGTCGACCTGGTGGTCAGCGCGGACGGCGAGGGGAAGGTGCGCGTACCCCGGATGGCCGACGACCCGGGCGTGGGCGGCCAGGGCGCGGTCCGGTTCGC
>NZ_JBEPEQ010000221.1:0-2524 GCF_040300925.1 Micromonospora sp. NPDC000207 | reverse complement strand
CCCGATCCGGACCGCCCCCGGCGGCCCGGACCCGCCGGGCGGGGTCGGACGCCAGTGCGTCCACTCCGCCGACGCCGCCCCCGGTGCCTCGCGCTGGGCGGCTGCGGCGGCCCGCCGGGCCAGCTCCGTGATCCGGGCCTGGTGACCGGCGTCGATCTCGGCGAGTCGCCCGTCGCGCTGCGCGCCCACCCGGTCGGGAACGGCGGCGGCGGCCCGCCGGACCCGGGTCAGCCGTTCCCGGGCGGCGGTGAGGTCGGCGTCGGCGGTGGCCGCCCGGGACCGGGTGGCCCCGAGGGCGTCGGCGAGCATGCCCCGGACCCGGGTGACGAGCTGGGTACGACGGTCAGGCATCGGTCCTCCCCGGCGGCCGGGGCGTACCGTGCGGGCGGGGGCCGTCGCCGGTGCGGGGGTTGCCGGTGTCGGTGCCCCGGACGGGTTGCGGCCCGGTCGCCGGCCTCTGGTCGGCGGGCTCCTTGGGCAGGTCCCGACCGAGCCGGTCCAGCAGCACACCGGCGAGGACGCCCGAGGTCACCGCCGAGTCGGCGGCGTGCGACTGCTCACCTGTCGCCCGGGGCGGGGGCATCCGGCACACCCGGGCGAGCAGGGTCTCCAACACCTGTGGGGGCAGCCCGGGAAGCAGGTCCCGGACCCGGCCGTCGAGTTGGCTGCGCAGCCGGGGCAGGTCCTCGGCGCGGGGCGGATGCCCGAGCAGGTCCCCGGCCAGCTCGCGCAGCAGCGGCGGGGCGATGGTGGCCAGGCCCAGCCCGACGTCGGCGTGGGCCTTGCACAGCTCCCCGCGCAGCCGGTCCCGGTCGCCGGAGCGTACCCCGCCCACCACCTGTCGCAGCAGCTCCCGGGCGTCGGCGACCTGGGTGTCCGGCTCCCCGGCCGGAGCGGTACCCCCGCCGGTCAGTTCGGTCACCCGCACCGCCCACCACCGGCGTATTGTCGGGTCGGCCGACTCCGGTGGCGTCTGCCCCGCCGACGGGGGCGCGTCGTCGCGGGCCGCGTCGTGTCGGGGGGCCCGCTCCTGGGGCTTCGGCGGCGGGGCACCGTCGGCTGTCAACCCGAGCGCGGCGAGGTACGCCGAGAGCTGCTCCTGGGCCACCCGCAGCGCGTACCCGGCGGTCTCGGCGTGTTCGGTGGCTGCCGACAGCTCCGGCACCCCCATCGGGTTGCCCGACTCCTGCCGGACCCAGCGCAGCCGTTCGGAGGCCTGGCCGAGCTTCTCCAGGGCCTGGGCGAGCTGGCCGAGGGGCAGGTCCTCGGCGGCGGCCCGCACCTGTGCGCCGATGTCCTCGACGATCGACACGATCAGCCTCTCAGAGCGTCGAGACGTAGAGCTGAGCCTGCTCCACGGCGACGAGTGTGGCGGCCAGACACTCCTCCAGCTCCTGGGCGGCCTGGGTGAGGGAGGCCTGGGCGGCCTCCACAGTCTCGTGTCCGCTGCCCTCCAACGCGCCGGCCAGGGTCTGCTGCGCCTCGGCCAGCTTCTCGCCGGCTGCCTGCACGGCGCTCTGACCGTCGCCGATCTGCTGGAGCGCGACGTCGATGGCGGCCTTGAGCTCGGCGACGCTCGCCACTGTGGAACCTCCTGGGGGCGGGGAGGACTCCATTACAGCCTATTGCGGTCTGCGAGAGAACATCCGCCCTGTCGGTGTCCTGCCCGACTGTCCGGTTGTCCACCCGGTGTGTCCCCGCCGGGCAGGGCGGCACCGGGTCGTGACGTACCCGAGGTCCGTCGCGCCGACCCGGGGTCGCTGTCACTCCCCGCGCAGCCAGCGTGGCCCGTACACCTCCGCACCGAGCGCCCGGACCCGTTCCCGCAGCCCCCGGTCGGCGGTGACGACCAGCCGGCGTCGCTGCGGGGCGGCACCGACCAGGGCGACCACCGTGTCGTCGCCGCTGCGGTCGGCGGCCACCACCCGGACCTGCGGCACCCCGGGGACGTCGCGGGCCGCGCCCTCGACGACCAGGACCACCTCGGCGGGGGGTGGCAGTTCCGGTGGGCGGCCCCGCTCGGCCAGGGGGGTGAGCGCGTCGCGCAGCCGTGCGGTGGCGGCGGGCCGGTCGCGCCACCACCCGTCGGGGCGGGAGCCGACCACGTTCGCGGCGTCCACGATCAGCAGGGGTAGCTCGTCCACGCCGTCCAGCGTGCCACCCGACGGCGTTTGCCGGCCCGACCGCCGGGTAGCCCAGCGTGTCGACCCGGTCGGCTTCTACCTCGGAGGACGCTCATGTTGGGATCCGGTGACTTCGGCTCCGACCCGTGGGACGAGTTCCTGGCCCGTTACTTCGGGCGGGGTGAGGGTGGGCGTCGACCGGCGCACCGGGTCGACATCACCCGGTTGATGACAGCCGACGCCCGGGAGATGTTGGCCGACGCGGCCCGTCGGGCCGCCCAGCGGCAGAGCAACGACCTGGACACCGACCACCTGCTCTGGGCGGCGTTGCAGCGGGAGCCGCTGCGGGACCTGGTCCAGCGCGCCGGGGCCGACCCGGAGGCGCTGGTCAACGCGTTGGG
>NZ_JBEPEQ010000220.1:0-2551 GCF_040300925.1 Micromonospora sp. NPDC000207 | reverse complement strand
GAGTCGGAGTCGCCCGCCGGTGTTCCTGACCGATCTGGCCGAGGAGGTCGGGGCGCAGTTGGTGCCGATGGGGTCGGCGGGGGCGAAGATCGCGGCGGTGGTGACCGGTGAGGTGGACGCCTACATCCACGCCGGGGGTCAGTACGAGTGGGACTCGGCCGCCCCGGTGGCTGTGGCGACGGCCACCGGGCTGCACGCTTCCCGGATCGACGGTTCTGCGCTGAAATACAACGAGACGGATCCTCGCCTGCCTGACCTGCTGGTCTGTCGCAAGGATCTGGCCAACCGGTTGCTTGCAGCGTTGCAGAGGCATTCCGTAGCCTGAGTCTTCTTCACCTGTCCGACCGGAAAGGTCTGGAATCCATGCGCGGCACCCCTCGAAGCGAGGTCGGGTCATGACCTCACCCTCGGCCTACCAGGTCTCTCACCTCGACGCCTTGGAGGCGGAGAGCATCTTCGTGATGCGGGAGGTGGTGGCGGAGATGGCGCGGCCGGTGTTGTTGTTCTCCGGTGGTAAGGACTCGATCGTGATGTTGCGGTTGGCGCAGAAGGCGTTCGCGCCGGGTTCGGTGCCGTTTCCGGTGATGCATGTGGATACCGGGCACAACTTCGTCGAGGTTCTGGAGTATCGGGACGCGCGGGTGGCGGGGTTGGGGTTGCATCTGGTGGTGGCGTCGGTGCCGGAGGCCCTGGTGTCGGGTCTGGTGCGGGAGTCGGCGGACGGGATGCGGAACCGGTTGCAGACGCCGGTGTTGTTGGAGGCGGTGGAGAAGCACCGGTTCGACGCGTTGTTCGGTGGGGCGCGGCGGGACGAGGAGAAGGCGCGGGCGAAGGAGCGGGTGTTCAGCTTTCGGGACGAGTTCGGGCAGTGGGATCCGAAGAACCAGCGGCCGGAGTTGTGGTCGTTGTACAACGGTCGGCATCATCCGGGTGAGTCGATCCGGGTGTTCCCGTTGTCGAACTGGACCGAGTTGGATGTGTGGCACTACATCGGTCGGGAGGAGATCCCGTTGCCGTCGATCTACTTCGCCCACGACCGTGAGGTGATCGAACGCGACGGCATGTTGTACGCGGTGAACGAGTTCATCCGGCCGCGTGCCGGTGAGACGCCGTTCACCGAGCGGGTCCGCTACCGGACGGTCGGGGACGCCTCCTGCACGGCGGCGGTGCGGTCGGACGCGGCCGACGTCGAGGCGGTGATCGCCGAGGTCGCGGCGACGAGGATCACCGAGCGGGGTGCGACCCGGGGTGACGACCGGGTCAGTGAGGCGGCGATGGAGGACCGGAAGCGAGAGGGCTACTTCTGATGAGCACCGACACGATTCCCGCCGAGGCGACGCCCGCAACCGGGCGGCCGATGGACCTGTTGCGGTTCGCCACCGCCGGGAGTGTCGACGACGGTAAGTCGACCCTGATCGGTCGGCTGCTCTATGACACGAAGTCGCTGTTCACCGACCAGCTCGAAGCCGTCGAGGCGGTGTCGGCGGCGCGGGGTGACGAGTACACGAACCTGGCGTTGTTGACCGACGGGCTACGGGCGGAACGGGAACAGGGCATCACCATCGACGTCGCCTACCGGTATTTTGCGACGCCTCGGCGGAAGTTCATCATCGCCGACACCCCCGGGCACATCCAGTACACCCGGAACATGGTCACCGGCGCGTCCACCGCCGACCTCGCGTTGATCCTGGTCGACGCCCGTAAGGGCCTGGTGGAGCAGTCGCGGCGGCACGCGTTCCTCTGCTCGTTGTTGCGGGTGCCGCACCTCGTCCTCTGCGTGAACAAGATGGACCTGGTCGACTACGACCAGCAGACCTTCGAGGCCATCGCCGACGAGTTCACCGCGTTCGCCGCGAAACTCGACATCACCGACCTCACCATCATCCCCGTCTCCGCCCTGACCGGGGACAACATCGCCTCCCGGTCGGCGAACATGCCCTGGTACGAAGGCCCCGCCCTGCTCCACCACCTCGAACACGTGCACATCGCCTCCGACCGTAACCTCGTCGACGTCCGCTTCCCCGTCCAGTACGTCATCCGGCCGCAGTCCACCACCGTCACCGACTACCGGGGTTATGCCGGGCAGGTCGCCTCCGGGGTCCTCAAACCCGGTGACGAGGTCATGGTCCTGCCCTCGGGGTTCACCTCCACCATCAGCGCCGTGGAGACCGCCGACGGGCCGGTGAGCGAGGCGTACCCGCCGATGTCGGTGACCGTCCGCCTCACCGACGAGATCGACATCTCCCGAGGCGACCTCATCTGCCGGCCGCACAACGCCCCCACCCCCACCCAGGACATCGACGCGATGCTCTGCTGGATGGACGAAACCCAACCCCTACGCGTCGGCGGCAAGTACGCCATCAAACACACCACCCGCACCGCCCGCACCATCATCCGCGCGTTGAACTACCGCCTCGACATCAACACCCTGCACCGCGACGAAACCGCCACCGACCTGACACTCAACGACATCGGCCGCGTCCGCCTCCGCACCACCATCCCCCTCCTCGCCGACGAATACCGCCGCAACCGCACCACCGGCGGCTTCATC
>NZ_JBEPEQ010000219.1:0-2556 GCF_040300925.1 Micromonospora sp. NPDC000207 | reverse complement strand
GGGCAGGAGGATCCCGGCGCGTTTGAGTGCCGCGCGGTTTCCCCAGAGCACGTCCTGCATGCCCCGACCGGGCGATGCGGCCGTCGAGCCCGGAGCGACCGATCCGGCCCGCGAGCCCCGACCAACCGTCGCCGTCCGGCGGACCCGGCCCGCGAACGTCGGCAGGGCGGGCCGGTGGCGGCACCCCGGCCGTCCCGACGAACGCGGCACCCCCGGCCTGGCCCGGCCGACCGACCGAGTCGACGGCCGACAGGCACTCCACCGGATCGGCCAGGTCGGGTGGGCTCGGCGGAGGCGACCAGGGCAGGGACGAGCCGCCCCGACCGGCCCGTCGTCCCGAACCGACCGACACCCCCGCCGCACGGCGCGACGACCAGTCCGGGCGGCAACAGACGGGTCACGACAGGTACGGCGACGGCCCCGCGCCCCGGCTCGGCAGCCCCGGCAACAGCGGAGCGACCTGGACGGGCACCCCGGACAGGCCCGGCCACGCCCAGGACACCCCGAGGAGGGCCGAGGGCGGCGCGGAGAGCCCCACCGACTTCATCGACCGGGTGGACCCCTCGGCGACAGCGATCCTTCCGACGGTCACCGCCCGGAGTCGACGCGACACCGACCGCACCGGGGCTCAGCCCGCCGGTGGTGCCCGGCACTCCGACCCGCGTCCTGCCCAGCCGGGCCACGGGGGGAACCTTCCGCCGCACCTGTCCGGCCGGGCGCCGGAGCGACACCCGGCCATGGACTCGACCGCCCTCATGGGTGCGGTGCCCCAGGTCGACCCGGTAGCCCCCGCCGGGGTCGGCACCCCCGGCGAGGAACACCGCCCGCGTCGTGGTGAGCGGGTCGTGCAGCTCCGACCGGAGCAGACCGGCGAGGGTTACAGGAGCGTCTACTCCGAACTCACCCGCCCCACGTTCTGGTCCCGGGTGCGTACCGGGATCCGGTTCTCCGGCGAAATCATGATCACTTTCGGCCTGGTGGTGATGCTCTTCGCCGGGTACGAGATCTGGGGCAAGTCGGCGAAGGTCAACGCCCACCAGGACGACCTCTCCGCACAGCTGGCGCAGGAGTGGGCGCCGAGCGACGATCCCACCGTCGTCCCGTCGGCCCGGCCGTCCGCCGCCGCACCGGAGACCCCGGCACCGCCGGTGCAGGGCAAGCCCATCGCCGGGCTCTACATCCCGAAGCTCGACAAGAGCTGGATCGTGGTCGAGGGCGTCAGCCAGGAGGACATCAGGTACGCCCCCGGGCACTACCCGGACACCGCGCTCCCCGGTGAGGTGGGCAACTTCTCCGTCGCCGGACACCGCAACCGGGCCACCTTCTGGCGGCTCGACGAACTGCACGACGGCGACGCCATCGTGACCGAGTCGAAGACCGAGTGGCACGTCTACCGGGTCACCCGCAACCACATCGTCAAGCCCTCCCAGGTCGAGGTGGTGGCTGCGGTGCCAGGTCGGCCCAAGGCCAAGCCGACCAAGGCGATGCTGACCCTGACCACCTGCAACCCGAAGTTCGACAACTACGAACGGCTCATCGTGCACGCCGAGCTGGACCGTAAGATGCCGAAGTCAGATGGTCGTCCGCCGGAACTGGGAGGCTGACGACGTGTACGCGTGGATCTGGCGCAAGCTCCCCTTCGGGGTGCCCGGGAAGCTGGTCGGCAGCCTCCTGCTGGCCACCGCCACCGTCTACCTCCTGTGGGCGGTGGTCTTCCCCTGGGCCGAACCGCTGCTGCCCTTCGACGACGTCCAGGTGGAGCAGCCGGCCGGTGAGAACGGCGGCCCGGGCGGCGGGGACCCGGACCTCCCCGGCCAGGACGCCCCGTCCGACGACGACCACGACCTGCCGTACGACACTGACCAGAACAACACTCCGCCCTCCGACCGGGAACGGTGACGACGATGCGTGTCCTGGTGATCGACAACTACGACTCGTTCGTCTTCAACCTGGTCCAGTACCTGGGTCAGCTGGGAGTCGACTGCGAGGTACGCCGCAACGACGAGATCGACGTCGCCGAGGTCGGACGGCTCGGTGCCGACGGGGTGCTGCTCTCCCCGGGCCCGGGGAGCCCGGATCGGGCCGGCATCTGCCTGGACGTCATCCACCGGTACGGCGGTGAGCTGCCGATCTTCGGGGTCTGTCTCGGCCACCAGGCGATCGGGGAGGCGTTCGGGGCCACCGTGGACCGGGCCCCCGAACTGCTGCACGGCAAGACCTCCGAGGTCCGGCACAGCGACGTCGGGGTACTCGCCGGGCTCCCGGACCCGTTCACCGCCACCCGGTACCACTCGCTGACCGTCCGACCGGAGACCCTCCCCGACGAGCTGGAGGTCACCGGCTGGACCGGTTCCGGGATCGTGATGGCGATGCGCCACCGTACGTTGCCGATCGAGGGGGTGCAGTTCCACCCCGAGTCGGTGCTGACCGAAGGCGGTCACCTGATGTTGGCGAACTGGCTGGCCGGTTGCGGCCACCCCGAGGCGCTCGACCGGGCTCCGGAGCTGGCCGCCGAGGTCGACGCCCGGCGGCTGGCCGCCTTCGCCGCCGGGCGTC
>NZ_JBEPEQ010000218.1:0-2597 GCF_040300925.1 Micromonospora sp. NPDC000207 | reverse complement strand
CAGCGCCTCCGGCGCGGGCGCGGCACCCGACGGCTCCGGACCGAGCCCGACCGCGGCGACCAGGGGGGCGGTGACAGTGCCCAGGGTGGCCAGCTTGATCACCTCACCCGGTGCGCCGGTGGCCCCGAGCAGCGCCAGGGTCTCGGTCAGCCGGCCGTCGAACGCGGCGGCGATGCTCTCCGCGCCACTGGCCAGCAGCAGCGCGGCGGGAGGACCGCCGACCTGCGGCTCACCGGTCTGACTGTGCACACCGATGACGATCGCGTCGACGGTGAGCTCGGCGGGGTCGGTGTCGACCAGGCTCAAGGTGATGCTGGGCGATGTCAAGGCAACTCCGGGCGGGCCGGGCCGGTCGCGTCGTCGCGTACCGGCGATGGTTTGTCTCTCCGGCGCAACCTACCGCGCCAGGGGACGGACGCGCCCGTCCGCGTACCCGACGGGTCCCGCCGATGCTAACCAGCGCCCCCGCCACGGGTAGGTTGCCACCCATGACCGAGGTGACCCCCGACGCCACCGCGAACCCGCCGCGTCGCTCCCCCCTGCACGACCGGCACACCGCCGCCGGTGCCAAGTTCGCCCCGTTCGGCGGGTGGGAGATGCCCCTGGAGTACGCCGGAGGCGGCGTCCTGGCCGAACACACGGCGGTCCGGGAGGGGGTCGGCGTCTTCGACGTGTCGCACCTGGGCAAGGTGCTGGTCACCGGCACCGGGGCTGTCGAGTTCGTGAACGCCTGTCTGAGCAACGACCTGGGGCGCATCGGCGCGGGCCAGGCGCAGTACACCCTCTGCTGCGACGAGGTCACCGGCGGGGTGGTCGACGACCTGATCGCCTACCGCCACGCCGACGACCACCTCTTCCTCATCCCGAACGCCGCCAACAGCGCCGAGGTGGTGCGCCGACTGCGCGCCGCCGCCCCCCCGTCGGTCACCGTCACCGACGAGCACGAGGCGTACGCGGTCCTCGCCGTCCAGGGACCCCGCTCCGCCGACCTGGTAGCCGCCCTCGGCCTGCCCACCGTCGACGACTACATGCGCTTCTCCCCGGCCCGGCTCGACGGGGTGGAGTTGACTGTGTGCCGGACCGGGTACACCGGCGAACTCGGCTACGAACTGGTGGTACCGGCGGGGGACGCGGTCGCCGTCTGGGACGCGCTCCTCGCCGCCGAACCCGCCCCCCGCCCCTGTGGCCTGGCCGCCCGGGACACCCTGCGCACCGAGATGGGCTACCCGCTGCACGGGCAGGACCTGTCGATGGAGATCACCCCGGTCCAGGCCCGGGTCGGGTGGGCGGTGGGCTGGGGCAAGCCGGCCTTCTGGGGCCGCGACGCGCTGGTCGCGGAGAAGGCCGCCGGTCCGAGGCGGACGCTGCGCGGGCTGGTGGTGCAGGGGCGCGGCATCCCCCGCCCGGGCATGACCGTACGGGTCGGCGACACGGTGGTCGGGACGGTGACCAGTGGCACCTTCTCGCCCACCCGTCGGGAGGGCATCGCCCTGGCCCTGGTGGACACCGCCACCGGGCTGGCCGACGGCGACCGGGTCGAGGTCGACATCCGTACCCGCCGCACCGAGGCCCTGCTGACCCGTCCGCCCTTCGTCACGCCGAGCGTGCGCTGACCCGGGGTCAGGGGGTCGGGGGTCGGCCGGAGTCCAGGACGGCCTGGGTCCAGCCGCCCTCCACGACGCCGTCGGGGCCGAGGAGGGCCCAGTCGACGACGTCGGTGACTGCCACGACGACCGGGGCGCCGATGCGTACCGTCGGGTCGGCGGCGGCGTCGCTGGCGCTCGCCCCGGTGATCGTTTCCGGGTCGTCCCACGAGGTCACGCCGGCCCAGACGTACTCGGGGCCCTCGTCGCCGGGGAGCGGGTACTTGACCACCAACTGGGTCTCGGCACCGAGCGCGTCGGCCAGGAATCGGGTTCGGACGTCGTCCAGCCCGGCGCGGGCGGTGGCGATCGCCTTCGACATCGCGTCCCGGGGGCGGGAGTAGCGTACGTCCGGCTGGATCCCGGTGAAGAGGGTGGCGCAGGCCGCCGCGTAGTACCGACCGACGGGACCCGGGTGCCCCGGCGGTGGGAGCAGGCTCAGGAACGAGTCGGCCTCCGGGTCGGTGGCCGGGTCCAGTTCCAGCCGGAGCAGCACCGGGGCGGTCGCGCCGTGCTGGTCCGGGTTCCCGTACGCCACCGCGATGTCGTGCCCGGTGACGGTGGCCAGCACCGGCAACGGTACGAAAGCCGGGACCTCCTCGCCGCCGAGCCCGTCGGTCCAGTCCCGCAGCAGTCGACGGGCCGCCCCGGTCATCACCGCGCCCCAGGCCCGGGTGAGATGGTCGGGGACCCCCTGGGTCTGCAACTCCAGCAGCCCGAACCGGCGCAGCCCCTTCGTGGTGAACCACAGCCCCTCGGCGTCGGAGGAGTACGGCACCAGGATCCAGTCCACCAGTCGGACCCGGCCCTGCTCGTCGGGAAGGGACCGCAGTGCCGCCGCCGGGTCGAGGAACTGGAGGCCGAACACGTCGACGACGTCGGAGTCGGCGGACTCGGCGACCGCCGCCGCCACCGCCCGGGCGGCCCACTCGTGGGCGGGCGGCCACCCCGGCC
>NZ_JBEPEQ010000217.1:0-2635 GCF_040300925.1 Micromonospora sp. NPDC000207 | reverse complement strand
CCCGCGTCGGCGGCCAGTTCGGCGGCGACCGGGGCGGCCAGCCAGAGCCCCAGCCCCAGCAGGTCACCGCCGAGGCGTTCCCGTACCGGCACCGCGTACGTGTCGAGTTGGGCGAGGATTCCGGCGAACTCCTCGGCGGGGTGCACGTTGGTGCAGTAGCCCAGGTGGACGGTGGTCCCGTCGGCGTGACGCAGCCGCATCAGCTGCCCCCGCGCAGGATCGAGTTGCCCTCGAAGGTGGGTGCGGGGGCGTCCACGTCGGTCAGGTCCAGCCGCCCGGACTGCCCGTAGAACTCCACCGGGTTGCGCCAGAGCACCCTGTCGACGTCGTCGTCGGTGAACCCGGCGAGGAGCATCGCCTCCCCGGTGGCCCGGGTGAGCAGCGGGTCGGAGCGCCCCCAGTCGGCCGCCGAGTTGACCAGCACCCGTTCGGTGCCGTACGTCCTCAGCAGCTCCACCATCCGGGGCGGGGACATCTTGGTGTCGGGATAGATGGAGAAGCCCAGCCAGCAGCCGGTGTCCCGGACGAGTTCGACTGTCACCTCGTTGAGGTGGTCGACCACCACCCGGCCGGGTTCGATGCCGGACTCGGTCACCACGGCGAGGCTCCGCTCGACGCCCCGGACCTTGTCCCGGTGCGGGGTGTGCACCATTGCCGGCAGGTCGTGGGCGACCGCCAGCGCGAGCTGACCGGCGAAGGCGGCGTCCTCCTCCGGGGTCATCGAGTCGTACCCGATCTCGCCGACCGCCACCACCCCGTCCTTGTCGAGGTAGCGGGGCAGCAGGTCGAGGACCGGTCGGCAGCGGGGGTCGTTCGCCTCCTTCGGGTTGAGCGCGACGGTGGCGTGGTGGCGGACCCCGAACTGCGACGCGCGGAACGGCTCCCAGCCGATCAGGGAGTCGAAGTAGTCGGCGAACGAGGCGGGGCTGGTGCGGGGCTGGCCCAGCCAGAACGCGGGCTCGACGACGGCCCGGATCCCGGCGGCTGCCATCCGCTCGTAGTCGTCGGTGGTCCGCGAGGTCATGTGGATGTGCGGGTCGAAGATTCGCATCACGCCTCCCTGGCGCTGAGCTGGTCGAGCAGGTCGACGGCGTCGGTGGGCATGGCCCGTCCGGCGGCGTGCCGTTCGGCGGCCAGCCCGGCGAGCATCGCGGCCAGCTCGGCGTCGGCGCGTTCGTCGAGGTCCGCGACGACAGTCAGCGGTACGCCCATGAAGACGCACTTGAGGACCGCCTGTCGCCACGAGGCGGTGTCGAGGTGCCCGGCGTACGGGCCGAGTGCGGCGGCGACCAGCCGGGTGTCGTTGGTCCGGATCGCGTCCAGCACCAGGGGAACCCCGGCCGCACCGATCGGCAGCAGCGGGAGGGCCCGCAGGACGGCCCGACGCTCGGCGGCGTCACCGTGTCGGTAGAGGTTCTCGGCGTACTCGGCGTGCCGGCGGGGCAGCGCGACGAGCAGCAGCGCCCGGGCCGCCTCGTCGGCGGTCCAGCCGGGCAGGTCCGGGAGGGGACCCCGGCCGCACCGTCGGCCGACGGCCGGGAAGAAGCGGTCGATGCTCGACGGTTCGGCAGCCACCCGGCCGCACGCCGCGTCCAGCCAGGCCGGATCGGGTACGTCACGTAGGGCGGTGCGGAGCTGTTCCGGGGTCATCCGGTCTCTCCCCTCGTGCTGGTGTACGGGTCCGGGCCGGTGGGCCGGG
Source organism: Micromonospora sp. NPDC000207 (assembly GCF_040300925.1). NCBI lineage: Bacteria > Bacillati > Actinomycetota > Actinomycetes > Micromonosporales > Micromonosporaceae > Micromonospora > Micromonospora sp. NPDC000207. Next base: position 936 of record NZ_JBEPEQ010000217.1, on the reverse strand, counting down.
TCCCGGCGGCGGCGTGGAGGAAGTCGAGTGAGGCGGCGGCGACGGTCGGGGCGGCGTGCGAGTGCCGGGGCAGTTCCACGGCCACCAGCCCCCGGTAGTCGACGTCGGCGAGGGCCCGCAGCACCGGCGGGAAGTCGATCTCGCCGGTGCCGAACTCCAGGTGCTCGTGGACACCCCGGCGCATGTCGTCGATCTGCACGTTGACAAGGTGTTCGCCGACGTCGTACACGCACTGTGCGACGGGCACCGGCTCCAGGCACCGGCAGTGTCCGATGTCGAGGGTGAGGCCGAACCCGGGTGGTTCGCCAAGCTCGGCCCGGAGCCGCCGCCAGTCGGCGATCCCCTCGACGAGCATGCCCGGCTCCGGCTCGAAGCCGAGGGTCACCCCGGCGGCGTCGGCGGCCCGGACCACGTCCGCGCAGCCGGCGACCAGCCGGTCCCAGGCGACCTGCGGGTCGACGTGGGACGGCCGTACCCCGGCCCAGAACGACACCGCCTCCGCGCCGAGGTCGGCACCGATCCGGACGGCCCGGTGCAGGAACTCGATCCGCCGGGCCGGGTCGTCGTGCAGCAACGTCGGGGCGTGCTTGTGCCACGGGTCGAGCAGGTACCGGGCCCCGGTCTCGATCACCACGGCGAGCCCGAGGTCGGCCAGTCGGCGGTGCACGGCGGCCACCCGGGCTGGCAGGTCGGGGGCGAACGGGTCGAGGTGGTCGGTGTCCAGGGTCAGGGCGACGCCCTGGTAGCCGAGGTCGGCCAGGACGGCGAGGGCGTCGTCGAGACGGTGGTTGGCGAAGCCGTTGGTGCCGTACCCGAAACGGAGTCGGGCCGGGTCGGGGTCGGGGTCGGCGGTCACGTCGGGGACACCCTGCGGGCCAGCCGACGGGCCAGCGGCGCGGCGGCGGCCACCGCGAGGCCGAGCAGCCCCGAACCGGC
>NZ_JBEPEQ010000216.1:0-2740 GCF_040300925.1 Micromonospora sp. NPDC000207 | reverse complement strand
CCCGGGCCTGGGCCGACGGGCTGCGGGCGCGGTATCCGGAGGCTGACGCGGCGGGTCTGGCGCGGCTTGCCGTACGACGGTTCGGGCGGCGGGCGGGAGTGGGCGGTGCGGCGGCGACGGCGACCGGCCTGCTCGCACCGGTGGTGGAGTCGGCGGCGGTGCTCTGGGCGCAGGCGGAGTTGGTCCTGCACCTGGCGGCGGCGTACGGCCGGGATCCCGGGCACCCGGACCGGGCGGTCGAGCTGCTGGTGTCGACCGGAATCCACCCGGACCCGGTCGCCGCGCGGACGGCGCTGGAGGCCGCCACGGAGGCGACGGGGGAGGAGAGCGGGGTGCCGGGGACCGGGGTCGTCGCCTGGTCGCCGGTGGTGGCGTCGGTGTGCCGGCTGGTGGAGCCGCTGGTCGGCGGTGGTCGGCTACCGGTCCGCCTCGTGGCACGACTGCTGCCGGGGGCGTCGGCGCTGGCGGCGGCGGCCGGAGGGCACGCCGCGACGGACCGGGTGGCTGCCCGAGCCCTCGCCCAGTACCGACCCTCGCACCGACCGACCGGTCAGAGCCAGTCGAACCACTCCCGGGGGAGCAGGGCGTAGCCGACGAAGGCCACGATGTCGATGAGGGTGTGCGCGACGACCAGTGGCATCACCCGTCGGGTACGCATGAAGAAGTAGGTGAAGACCACCCCCATCACCACGTTGCCGACGAACGCCCCGAATCCCTGGTAGAGGTGGTAGGAACCGCGCAGGACGGCGCTGGTGGCGATGATCGTCCAGAACCGCCACTGGAGCTGCCGCAGCCGGGTGACCAGGTAGCCGACCACGATCACCTCTTCCAGGACCGCGTTCTTCACTGCGGCGAGGATCAGCACCGGCACCGCCCACCAGTAGTCGCGCAGCGCCGCCGGGACCAGTGTGGCGTTGAGGCCGAGCTGCGCGGCCGCCCAGAACAGCACCAGTCCGGGGAGGCCCATAAGCGCCGCCAGCCCGGCCCCCCGTGCCAGGTCCGACCCGGGTCGGCGGGCGTCCAGGCCGAGGGTCCGCAGGGCGTCGCCGGGGTCCCGGTTCACCAGGTGTACGGCGAACAGGACCGGCAGCAGCGCGAACGCGATCCCGAGCAGTTGGTACGTCAGGTCCAGGTAGGGCCGGGGTGACGCGGTGGTGTTCAGGGCTGCGGTCTGCTGGGAGAGCCCTCCCTCGGCGGTCAGCTTGGCGATGATGGAGACCACCGCGTACACGGCCGACTGGCCGAGGGTGAGCCCGAGGATCAGCACGGTCTCGGTGCCGAGGGTCCGGCGGGACAGCTGGCGGGTGAGGTCGACCGTCACCGCACCACTGTGCCGTACGACAGGGTCTGCGGTGCCGTCCGGGGCCGACGACCAGGTCGGGAGGGCAGGGCGGGATCACTCTGTGAGCTGATCGCACATTCTGTGCGACCCACGCACACGCTCCGTACGCATCCTTGGTGAACCCGAACGCCGGTCACCCGAGGGAGCGTGCCAGTGGAGCACTTCGCGCGGCTGCTGAAGGAGAGTTGGATCCTGGTCGAGCCCGACCGGGATCGACTGAGTGGTTACTTCTACGCTCGGCTCTTCCTCCTCGACCCCGAACTGCGCAAGCTGTTCCCGGCGGAGATGTCCGGGCAGGGTGACCGGCTCCTGGACGCGGTGATCACCGCCAGTCAGACGGTCGACGATCCGGAGTCCTTCGACGAGTACCTGCGCGCACTCGGTCGGGACCACCGCAAGTACCACGTCGACGCGGCCCACTACGCGACGATGGGGGTCGCCCTGCTCGACGCGTTGCGGACCACCGCCGGGGACGACTGGAACCTGGAGTTCGACCAGGCCTGGCGGGACGCGTACGCGGCGATCTCGGCGAAGATGATGGCCGGGGCGGAGGGGGACCCGAATCCGCCGTTCTGGCACGCCGAGGTGTTGACCCACGACCGGATCGGCCCGGACACGGCCGTCCTGACCTGCCGGGCGTTGCAGTTCCCGCTGCCCTGGAAGGCGGGCCAGTACGTCAGTGTCGAGGTGCCCCGGCACCTGCCCCGGGTGTGGCGGACGTACTCGGTGGCGAACGCGCCGAACGAGGAGAACGTCCTGGAGTTCCACGTGCGTACGCCGACCGGGGCGGGCTGGGTGTCGGGGGCGCTGGTCCGCCGGACGAAGCCGGGTGACCTGCTCCGGATCGCCGCCCCGATGGGTTCGATGACGGTGGACGGTGCGTCCACGCGGGACATCGTGGCGGTGGCCGGCGGGGTCGGGGTGGCGCCGGTGAAGGCGCTGGTCGAGGAGTTGGCAGCGCACAACCGGACCCGCTGGGTGCACGTCTTCTACGGCGCTCGCCGCCCGGAGGAGCTCTACGCCCTGCCCGGCCTGCAGAAGCTGGTCGCCGAGCATCAGTGGTTGTCGGTCACTGCGGCGTGCAGCGAGGGGACCGACTTCGACGGCGAGCAGGGGTTGGTCTCGGACGTGCTGTCCCGGTTCGGGCCGTGGACCGACCACGACTGTTACGTCTCCGGTTCGGCCCGGATGGTCCGGGCCACCCTGCGGGCGCTCGCGGAGGACGAGGTCCCGCCGGCCCACATCAGGTACGACACGTTCGGGAACCTGTAGCTGTTCTTTCCTCCCCCCGTGCCGGGGGGGGGGGGCCCCCCCCCCCGGGGCCGCGCCCCCCCCCCCCCCCCCCCCGGGGGGACACCGGGCCGGGCAGTGGGGACCAAGGGGGGGACCCCCCCGGGG
>NZ_JBEPEQ010000215.1:0-2806 GCF_040300925.1 Micromonospora sp. NPDC000207 | reverse complement strand
GGGCCAGCCTCGGACCGCGCGGGCGGCCTGGCTGTGGCTCGCGCGCCAGGTCTGGGCCGGGGTGAGGTTGCCGGCGGTGCCGGGCCTGACCACCGGGTACGCGGCGGTCCGGGCGTTCGACCAGGCCGGATCGGTCGGCGGCCCGACGGCGTGGCGGGCCGGTCGTGGCGGCGTCCGTCTTCTCCAGAAGCGAAAGCGCATCGCGTACCCCTCTCGGATCGTTGGTACGAGCGGAGGCCGACCGCTCGACCACCAGCGTGCCGAGGGTGGGCAGACAAACACACAGCGTCATGAGTTGTTCCGTGGACGGTCGTTTCATCCCGGGGAGGGACAGGCATGAACCATGCGGTCGTCGAGGCGATGGCCTTGGCGGGACAGACGGCGGAGAGCCTTGCCGAACACGTGGGGGTGCACCCCAAGACAGCAGCCCGGTGGGCGAACCCGGGGCACGTCCCGCAGGGCCGGCATCGGCTGAAGGTGGCGAACCTGCTGGGCCAGGAGGTCGACGCGCTCTGGCCGGACGTCGTCCGGCGACGGGAGCCGGTCTGGTTCCGGCGGTGGGTCGACATCGAGCGGGAGGCCACCACCCTGCGCGGGTTCGAACTCGCCTGGGTGCCCGGCCTGTTGCAGACCGAGGCGTACGCGCGGGCGACCCTGGCCGGCGGGGTGCTGACGGCCGACGAGATCGAGGACCTGGTCGCCGCCCGGCTCGACCGGCAGGCGATCCTGACCCGCGACCGGGCCCCGCTGCTGGTCGTCGTCCTGGACGAGGGGGTGCTGCGCCGCCGGGTGGGCGACGACCGGTCGTTGATGGCCGGGCAGCTCGCCCACCTGCTCGCCTGCGCCGAGCTGCCGAGCGTGCAGCTGCACGTGGTGCCGGCCGACGCGCCCAGCTACCCCGGCCTGGACGGGCCGTTCAGCCTCGCCGACCTGCCCGAGGGCAAGCGAGTGGGCCATGTGGACAGTGCCGCCGAGGCGCAGATCCTCGACCAGCCATCGGCGCTTGTTAGGCTGGAGCGACGCTGGGAACGCATCCGGGGTGAGGCGCTGCCCCGGGGGCGGTCCCTCGAACTCCTCAGAGAAGCGGCGGCATCATGGACCTGACCGGCGCGCGGTGGCGCAAGAGCAGCTACAGCGGCGGCAACGGCGGAAACTGCGTCGAGGTGGCCGACAACCTCCCCGGTGTCGTCGGAGTCCGCGACTCCAAGGACCGCGAGGGCGGGACCCTCACCTTCACCCCGACCGCCTGGCGGGCCTTCCTCGACCTGGCGGCAACCTCCCACTGATCCCGGCTTGTCCGCAGCCCTCGGCCGCCCGGCCGGGGGCTGCGCTGCGCTCACCCCCCCGCCCCCGCCACACCAGCGCCCCGGTCCACACCACAGGCTTCTCGGCCCCGAGATCGAACCGGCGACAGTGTGCCGTCGTAGAGCCGGGCGGACCCCTGCCCCGCCCGTGAGCCTCGGAAAGAGGTGCCCCACCCGTGACCTACTCGGGCCAGCACGACGACTCCGAACACTGGTCGCTCGACCCCCTGTACCAGGATCCGACGCTGTACTCCCTGGCGACACCCTCTCCTCCGGGGTTCCCCAGCTTCCACTTCGCCGAGCCGATGTCCCCCGGCAGCCCCATGCCGTACGAGCACGCCTCGGCACCCGACGAGACGCAGTGGAGCGTCACCGACGCCGCCTCGGCGACACTCGTACACCCTGCGACCTTCCCGGACCAGGCCGACTATGGCTACCCGGCTGGTGGCGAAGAGTGGCACCCGGACGGGTTGTCCTACGCGACACCCTCGGGCTCGTGGCTACCCGACTTCGGCCTCCCCGAAAGCCCCCCACCCCCCACACCGGATCAGCCCGCACACTTCACCTCCCCGCCCGCACCCACGATCTCCACAGCGGCACAACTGCGCACCCAAAGCCAGATAGAGCAGGAGATCGCAGGAATCACCCGCGGCGACGTGCTCAAATACCTCCGCAAAAACGGCATTGACGTACGTAGTGCGAACGAGCTGAAAAACGATCAGCTCACGATATATTTGCGCGCGGAGAAGCCACACCTTCTAGACAAGTGCCGACTTTCGAGAAATGGTGATCCCAGAGGACTTTCCTCTAAACTCTTACCCCTGCGACCCGGAAGATATTCCGATGCTGGAAGAGAAGCGCACGGACGTGGGGCGGCCAAACGGGCGGCCGAACGCGCGGCCGAACAGGCGGCCGCACGGGAAGCAGGTGAGCGGGCGGCCACCGAAGATGGCGTTGACCTGAGTATTCACACCCGTGGCGCTGTCGCCAGTTTCATGCGCGAGACAGAGAACAGCAAAGTATATGCAATTGGCGTCGATCAGGACCATGTCGAGCGGTATGCGGTGGCCCAGGGGCTGGCCCCCGGAAGTCTGAAACTTCCTCCGGAGAGGAAAACCGATACCCGCCTCATCTACGTTCCGCAGGCTGCCAGGGCTGCTTCGGTGGCTTCGCTCGCACAGGTGCGGTCGGGAGCCGGGCTGGCGGGGTCGGCTTACTCGGCCGGTTCTGGCCCCTCCGCATCTGCCCCAGCGGACCGGAAAGGCAAGGGTCCGGCGGGGAGGGGGCGCCGCTGACGCGATCGCCGCACTCCCTGGGGTGTGGGGAGTGCGGCGGTCGTGTCCTCGGCCTCGGGGGTTAGGTGATCATGCCGGCGGCGATGGTGCGGTTGGTGGTTTCGTCGATGAGGATGAAGCCGCCGGTGGTGCGGTTGCGGCGGTATTCGTCGGCGAGGAGGGGGATGGTGGTGCGGAGGCGGACGCGGCCGATGTCGTTGAGTGTCA
>NZ_JBEPEQ010000214.1:0-2926 GCF_040300925.1 Micromonospora sp. NPDC000207 | reverse complement strand
ACCCGGGTCGTCTCCGCCACCGGTATCCGCTCCGCCTCGGCCATGTCGAGGATCCGCTGCTTGGCCGCCTCGAACTCGGCCGCCTGGATCCGCTCAGCCCGAGTCGGCTGAGGGTCCTCCGCCTTCCTCTGCATCCCCACCTCCTGGTCCTCTCGCAAAGTCAATGGGTCGACCCACCTCGATCGGAGGAAGATCGACAGCCACCAGATCACATTGTCTTGGGATAATCGGGTACGACTAGTCTGAGGACAAGGAAGACCGCCCGTCAAGGATTGTCCCCAGACAATCAGGAAGAAGGGTGTCGACGTGCCTGTGCACTCGCGCTACCTGGACATCGCCTCCGAGATCCGGCGGCGAATAGAAACCGGGGAGTGGGAGCCGGGCGCACGGCTGCCCCGGTTGGACGACTTCGCCGCAGAGTACGGCGCTAACCGCGACACCATCGGTAGGGCAGTTGCCGTGCTCGAAACCGAGGGCTACGTCTGGGCCGTTCAGGGCCGCGGCATCGCTGTACGGTACGGAACGATGCGTCCTCGCCGCCCTCGTGGCGACCTGGTCAAGCGCAACGAGCAGGCGACGGGATACTCGTTTCCCTCGGCCAGCAGCCACGAGATGTGGGTTCGCCATGGGACGGCCAGCAACACACCGGCCCGGCTGGAGAACCCCCGCATCGCCAGGCTTCTCGGCGTGGAACCCGGCACCGAGGTGCTACGCCGGTTCCGGATCACCGGCCCGGCCTCCGAGGCACCCTTCCAGATCAACGTCTCGTGGATCCACCCGCGCGTCGCGGAAGTCGTCGCTGACCTCGACGCTGACCCCGCAGCCGGTGAGTGGCTCTGCCGCATCGAGAAGGCAGGGCACTGGCCGATCAGTTGGCTGGAGATCCACCGAGCCCGGATGCCCGACAAGGAGGAGGCCGCTCTCCTGGAGATTCCCACCAGCCTGCCCGTACTGGAGATCGTGCGGGTCGGCACCTCCGGCACAGACGACCGTCCCGTCGAGGTCACCGAGTACGTCGTCGCCAGCGACCGAGTCGAAACCGTCCACGTGCTACACCGCGACGAGAAGGCTCAGGAGCCCTGGCCTGAGGACCCCGGAACAGCAGTCTGACCATGGCGACCACATTGCGTCTGGACGCCGTCGGCCGTACTCACGTCGGTCACGTCCGACGGCGCAACGAGGACGGCCTTCTGCCCGGACGATGGCTGTTCGCCGTCGCCGACGGACTCGGGGGTCACGTCGCCGGTGACATCGCCAGCGCAACGGTCATCGAGGCGATGGCCCGGCACGACCGACCCGTCACGACTGACGAACTGACCGACGTGCTCGGCAGAGCGATCCACGACGCTGCGGCTGCCCTGCGCCGAAAGGTCCGCTCGGAACCCGCACTGAGCACGATGGGTACCACCGTCGTCGCACTGCTCTGGTCCGGCACCACCGCAGTGCTGGGAAACGTCGGGGACTCCCGCGCCTACCTCATGCGAGACCGTTCGGTGCCCGGCAGCAGCCTCGTGCGGTTGACCGAGGACCACACGTACCGACATCTGCTGGCAGGCGCCGACAGGGTGCCGAACCTCCCCGACCGGTTGGCCCGATTCCTCGACGGACGTGCCGACGGCCGGTCCGCCGACCTGACCCGGCTCCGGCTCCGGCCAGGCGACCGGATCCTGCTCTGCTCGGACGGACTGAGTTCCTACGTTCCCGAGGAACTGACCGAGGCCGCGACGAACTCGCTCGACGGTCCCGGGGCCGTCGCCGACCGGCTCATCGACCTGGCCCTCGGTCACGGGGGCCACGACAACGTCACCGTGATCGTCATCGACGTCCACCAGACGATCGACGGTCCGGGAGTGCGTGCCTGAGAACCTCGGTCCGGTCCGCCCCTGGTGAGGTGTCCCTGACCCGAGGAAACGGACGCCACGAACCATCAGTACGATCCCGGCCATGAATGGGGTGAACGATCCTTCAGATGATTCCGCCGGACGCCGTCTCACCGTGGTGACCGGGGCCAGTTCCGGCATCGGACTGGCCGCCGCTGTCGCCCTGGCACGTCGAGGCGACCGGGTGGCGTTGGTCGGACGCGATCCGGCCCGGCTCCAGGCCGCCGGGGAGAAGGTCCACGACACCACCGGTGAACGCCCGGAACTGTTCCGCGCCGACTTCACCGTCCTCGACGACGTACGCGGGCTGGCCGAGCGGCTCCGCGCCGCGTACGACCGGATCGACGTGCTGGCGAACAACGCCGGGATGATGTCCCAGCAGCCGGTCCGCACTGTCGACGGGTTCGAGTTGACCATCCAGGCCAACCATCTGGCCCCGTTCCTGCTCAGCAACCTGTTGTCCGACCGGGTCGGACGGTTGGTGGTCACGGCGTCGAGAATGCACCGGGGAGACCTCGACCCCGACGACCTCAACGCCGGGCTGCACCGGTACCGACCGATGGACGCCTACGCCACCAGCAAGCGGGCGAACATCCTCTTCGCCGCCGAGGCGGCCCGCCGCTGGACCCACCTCACCGCGTACTCGTACCACCCGGGGGTGGTACGGACCCGGTTCGGCTCGGACATTCCCGGACACGACCTCTGGACCCGGTTCATGCCGCTGCTGCGCACCCCGGAGAAGGGCGCGGAGACCCTGGTCTGGCTGGCCACCCAGGAGGCGACCAAGCTGACGAACGGTGGTTACCACCGCGACCAGCGACCGCACCGGGCCCACAACACGGCGACCGACCCGGCGCTGGCCGCCCGACTCTGGGAGGCCAGCTCGAAGGCCGTCGGCATCGACGGCTGAACCCGAGCGAAGACCACCGCCTGCCGGCACCTGCCTGTCGCTCCGAAGATCTTGGAACGGGACGGCCCACCAAGGGGCCGTTTGGTTCCAAGATCTACGGGCGGCCGCCGCCCCCACCGCGGGGTGCGGGGGCGGC
>NZ_JBEPEQ010000213.1:0-3091 GCF_040300925.1 Micromonospora sp. NPDC000207 | reverse complement strand
GGATACCGTCGGGCTTGTCGAGCAGGGCGTCGGCCACCGTGGGCTCGGCCTCCTCGGTGGTGAGGAAGCCGTACCGGGCCATCCACGCCGGCCCCCGAGCCGTCCCCGACGCAGCAGGGGCAGGAGCAGCCGAGCGACGACGCCATCACGGCCCGTTTCTCCAGCGACATGTCCTCGGTCTGCGACGGCAGCCCGATCCTCAACGCCGCCGCCTACAGCGGTGCGTCCGGCGCCAAGGCGTACACCTTCTCCAACGCCCCGGACCGGCCGAACAACTGGTCGACCCGTTCGGTCAGCTCGAACAAGCCGTACTACGCCCGGTCGACCGAGTTCACCCAGGTCTCGGTCGTCGGCTGCCTCAAGTTCACCGAGGGCAGCCAGGGTGAGCCGCGCGAGTGCGAGTACAAGGACAGCTCGGACAAGCAGATCAAGGTGAAGTACATCTCCGGCAAGTACACGCTGACCTTCTACGCCGCGAAGACCGGCGAGAAGATCGGCGACGGCGGCACCGTGAACGCCCCGGCGAACCGCTGCCCGAGCTTCATCTCCTACAACCGGCAGACCATGGAGTCGTACGCGGCTCCGGACTCCGGCACCATCGAGTCGGCCCTGGACAAGTTCCTGTCCTGACCGATCGTGCACCGGCCGAAGGCCGGGTCCGGGTGGCATCCCCACCCCGGCCCGGCCTTCGCCCTTCCCACCCCGGGTGCGGTGGTGACGGGTGGATTGACGAGGTCGGCGGGGGCGGGCAGACTACGCCTACCAGCCCGATAGGAATTGCAGCGTGTCGGGCTGGGGTTCCGTGCTCACACCGACAGGGGGGCGCGGTCGTACCGCCCTCGGCCCGACACGATCGGACGTCGCCATGACCCACGTGATCCGTACCGGCGCCGAGGCGCAGGAGGTCGCCCGGAAGCTGGCCGCCTCCTTCGGCGAGGAGGCCGCCCGTGACCGGGAACGTCGCCTACCCGCCGAGGAGTTGACGCTCCTGGCCGACTCGGGCCTGCTGGGCGTGACGGTGCCGGCACGCTTCGGCGGTGCCGACGTGACGGTGGCAGTGCTCGCCGAGGTGTTCCGCAGCCTCGCCACCGCCGACGCGAGCCTCGCGCAGATCCCGCACAGCCACGTCGTCTTCCTGCACGCCCTACGGTTGCAGGGCACCGAGGCGCAGCAGGAACGGTTCTTCCGCGCGGCGTCGGGTGGGGCGCTGTTCGCCAACGCGCAGGCGGAGCGGGGCGGCCGGACCGCCGCCGACGACGCCACGACCCTCCGTCCCCGCCCGGGCGGCGGATACGTCCTCACCGGCGAGAAGTTCTACAGCACCGGGGCGCTGTTCGCCGACTGGCTGGTCGTCCGGGCCGTGCTCTCCGACACGCCAGTGCCGCCCGGATCGACAGGGGGCCGACCGAAGGCTGTGGCGTTCCTGCCACGGGACACCCCCGGGGTCACCGTCCGCGACGACTGGGACGGGATGGGGCAGCGGACCACCGCCAGCGGTACGGTCGTGCTCGACGAGGTCGGGGTCGACGAGGACCAGGTGGTGCCGTACTCGCCGATCTTCGCCGGGCCGACGACGTACGGCGCACGTGCCCAGGTGCTGCACGCCGCCCTGGACGTGGGTATCGCCCGGGGTGCTTTGGACGCGGCGGTGGCCCAGGTGTCGCGGGCCCGGCCGTGGTTCGAGGCCGGCGTGGAGCGGGCCGCCGAGGAACCGCTGCTGGTGCAGCAGGCCGGCGAACTGGAGATCCTGGTACGGGGCGCCGAGGCGTTGCTGCGCGAGGCGGCGGCGTCGATCGACGAGGCGGAGAGGTCGGAGCTGACCGAGGCGACCACTGCGGCGGCGTCGATCGCCACGGCCGTCGCCAAGGTGGCCGCCGCCCGGTCCAGCGTGGAGGTCTCCTCGGCGCTGTTCGAGTTGGGGGGCACCCGGTCTGCCTCGGGCGCGTCGAACCTGTCCCGGTACTGGCGGGACGCGCGGACCCACACCCTGCACGACCCGACCCGGTGGAAGGTCCAGCACGTGGGGCGCTGGCTGCTCTCCGGCACCCCGCCACCCCGGCACGGTCAACTCTGAGGACGCCGACCGTTCCCTCGGTGGATCACCAGATGGGAGTCGAGGGCGGATCGTAGGGCGGTCTCGTCGACGACGCCGTCGCGCAGCGGCAGGGAGGCGGCGACGAACCCGTCCGGACGGACGAGGTACAGCCGACCCGGGCGTAGTCGGCCCTGGGCGTCGGTCCCGAAGTCGTGCGGTCCGTCCATCCAGTCCGGCACGTCCGGGCGTACCGCCGGGGTGCCGTAGGTGTGCAGTTGCCAGGTGAAGGACCGCAACGACTGCTGACTCCCGCCGACGGGCGGCAGGCGCAGCCCGACGGCCGAGTCGTCGGCCCACGTCGGCGTCGCCGTCCCGTCCGGCACGAAGTGGTAGCGGATGCGGTACTGACCGAGCAGCCCACCGACCCGGGCGCCCATGGGCGAGGCGAGGACGCGGGGCACGAGGTGGGCCAGGACGACGCTGAACCGACGTCGCAGCCACGCGGTCCGGCGGCCACGGCGGGCGATGACGCCGAAAGCCCGGTCGGTGACCCTGACGAGCCGCACCGCCACGGGGCGGCGCTCACGCTCGTACCGGTCGAGCGAGGCCGGGTCGAGGTGCTCCTGTACGACGTCGGCGAGGAGGTTGGCGAGGTGGTGTGCGTCCTGGAGGCCGGTGTTCATGCCCTGACCCCCGACCGGGGAGTGCACGTGGGCGGCGTCCCCGGCGAGGAAGCTCGATCCCTTGCGGAACCGTGCGGCGACGCGGTGGTGGACACGGTAGGTCGAGAACCAGTCGACGGCCGTCCAGGTGAGGCCGAGGTCGGCACCGACCGTCGCGAGCGTGGACTCCTGGTCGACGGGGTCGCCGGGGGCCATCGTGACGAGGCGGACGTGCCCGCCGGGGCCGAGGGGGAACATCAGGGCGAAGGTCGCGTCGCCGAAGCGCAGGGCGAGTGACCCGTCGGGTACGCCGGTGACGCCGCGCAGGTCGGCGACGCAGAACGACGCGTCGTCGGTGACGCCCTCGAAGGGCAGGTTCAGCCGGTGGCGGACC
>NZ_JBEPEQ010000212.1:0-3231 GCF_040300925.1 Micromonospora sp. NPDC000207 | reverse complement strand
ACCGCCTTCGTGGTGACCGGCGTGTTGATGGTCGTCGGTGCCCTGCTCGTGCGGCATCCGGTCGCCGGTGGGTGGGTCCGGTGGCTGTAGGTCGAGGTCGCGGTCCAGCGGCACCAGGCCGGTGCCGACCGAACTGAGCCCGGCCACGACCCACAGCCACCGGACCCACCCACCGGCGACCGGATGCCGCACGAGCAGGGCACCGACGACCATCAACACGCCGGTCACCACGAAGGCGGTGTTCAACACCAGGTGCCACGGCGAACAGACAGCCACGTCACCGAAGGGGTACGCGACAGTGGTGCAGGCGCTCGCGCCGAGATCACTGATCGTGTTGTCGACGAAGCTGTACGGGACGCCGACGGCCGTCGCCGTGACGATCTCGGCGACCAGGTACAGCGGTTGGACGAGCCAGGCGACGACACCGAGACGGTGCAAGGACACTCGTGACTCCTGGGCTTCTACCGCACGGGGACGCAACATCCACCGGCTGTACCCACCACGGCGCGAACCTGACCCTCGCCCCGGTCGGGGGAACACCCCCGACGACGGCGGACCCGACCCCACACACCCAGAGCGGAGCGCCCCGCCTCAGCCCGACAGGTTCTCGTCCGCCCACACCGCCAGGGCGTCCAACGCCGGCAACAGGGCACACCCCCGCTCGGTGAGCTGATAGCTCACCTCCACCGGAGGCCCCTCCCGCACCGACCGGCTCACCAACCCCACCCGGGCCAGCTCACCCAACCGGTCGGACAGCACCGACTCACTGATCCCCGGCAACGCCCGGGTCAACTCGGCGAACCTCGCCGGACCGTGCGCCAGGGTCCCCAGGATCACCCCGTTCCACCGCTTGCCCAGAAAGGCGAAGGCCCGAGCGAGACCACCGGCACACGGCGGGGGAGTGCGGCCGGGCCCGGAGACGGTCATGCCACCCACGATACGTGTCACCCCCGACAACCAAGAGACTTCTAAAAAACTAGCTGCTACCGTTGCCCAAGCGCCGGAACCGTCCGGCCCCCACCCGAGGAGCAACAATGACCGACCTCCACACCCCCCTCACCCTCCACCCCGACGCCCAAGCCCAACTCTTCACCCACGCCCACACCGCCAACACCTTCACCGACCAACCCGTCACCGACGACCAACTCCACGCCATCTACGACCTCGCCAAGTTCCCACCCACCGCCATGAACGTCCAACCCCTGCGCATCCTCTACACCCGCCCCGGCACCACCCGCGACCGACTCCTCACCCACCTCGCCGAAGGCAACCGCGCCAAGACCGCCACCGCCCCCGTCACCGCCGTCCTCGCCGCCGACACCGACTTCCACCACCACCTCCCCACCACCTTCCCCGTCCTCCCCGGCCTCCAAGAACGCTTCGCCGCCGACGACACCACCCGCGAGAACACCGCCCGCTTCAACGCCACCATCCAGATCGGTTACTACCTCCTCGGCATCCGCGCCGCCGGACTCGCCGCCGGCCCCATGGGCGGATTCGACCCCACCGGCATCGACACCGAATTCTTCACCGACAACGGCTGGAAATCCCTCCTCGTCGTCAACATCGGCCACCCCGGCCCCGACGCCTACCGCCCCCGCCTACCCCGCCTCACCCACACCGACGCCACCCACACCCCCTGACCCGCACTCACACCCCACCCGCCACCCACTGATCCCACCCCAACCGCACCACCAACGCCGACACCACCACCACCAACACCACCCGCACGAACCCCGCACCCCGCCGCAACGCCAACCCAGCCCCCACCACCGCACCCACCACGTTGCACACCGCCATCGCCGCCCCCAACACCCACAACACGTGCCCCGTCGCCGCGAACACCACCAACGCCCCCAGATTCGTCCCCACATTCACCACCTTCGCCATCGCCGACGCATGCAGGAAATCCGCCCCCACCACCGCCGTGAACGCCAACACCAGAAACGTCCCCGTCGCCGGACCCACCAACCCGTCGTACAACGCCACACCCACCCCGGCCACCCCCACCGCCACCGCCATCCGCACCCGCGTCCGCCGCTGCGGCACCGACACCACACCCAACCTCGGACGCGCCACCACCAACACCGCCACCGCCACCAACACCACCAACAACACCGGCCGATAAGCCCCCGCCGGCACCACCCCCGCCAACCCCGCACCCAACCCCGCACACACCAACGCCAACCCCGCCGCCGGCCCCGCCACCTGCCAATCCACCTTCGTCCGCCGCGCATACGTCACCGCCGCCGTCGACGTCCCCGCAATCGCCACCAACTTGTTGGTCCCCAACGCCGTCGCCACCGGAACCCCCGGCACCCCCACCAACAACGCCGGCAACAACACCAACCCACCACCCCCCACCACCGCGTCGATCCACCCCGCCACAACAGCAGCCGACAACAACATCAACACCCACGTCAGATCGATCTCCACGGCCGCACATTCTGCCCACCACCACCCCCCACACCGGCCCCCCTGTGCGCAGCCTCACCGCCCCCGACGCCGCCGCAACCACACCCCCCACACCGCCACCACCACGAACACCAACACCGAACACACAAACAACCGCGCCATGAGGCAACACTCCCACAGCCCCCACTAGGGTTCACCCTGTGCGCCTGGCCACCTTCAACCTGCTCAACGGCCGATCACTCACCGACGGACTCGTCGACCCCGACCGCCTCACCGCAGCCGTCACCAACCTCGACGCCGACATCCTCGCCCTCCAGGAAGTCGACCGCGACCAGACCCGCAGCGGCAACCTCGATCAGACCACCCTCGCCGCCCACGCCCTCGACACCCCCCACCACCGCTTCGCCCCCGCCCTCGTCGGCACCCCCGGCACCCACTTCCGCCCCCTCCACCACGACGACGACGGACACGGCCAACCCTGCTACGGCGTCGGCCTCGTCACCCGCCACCCCGTCCGCAGCTGGCACACCACCCGCCTCCGCGCCGCCCCCATCCGCTCCCCGCTCTACATCCCCGGCCCCGGCGGCGGACTCATCCTCCTGCGCGACGAACCCCGCGTCGTCCTCGCCGCCGTCCTCGACACCCCCCACGGCACCCTCACCGTCGCCACCACCCACCTCTCCTTCGTCCCCGGCTGGAACGCCCACCAACTCCGCCAGACCATCCGCGCCCTCCGCACCCTGCCCGCCCCCCGCATCCTCCTCGGCGACCTCAACCTCCCCGCCGGACCCGCCCGCCTCGTCACCGGCTGGCACC
>NZ_JBEPEQ010000211.1:0-3530 GCF_040300925.1 Micromonospora sp. NPDC000207 | reverse complement strand
ACCCAGATGGCCGCTGCTGTCCTCGACGGCGCCGGGTCCGCCGCGCACGAGCGTCTCCGCACGGCCGCCGCCGGCGTGGCACCGCCGGTGCGGGAGCTGCTCGCCGACCTGGACGCCGTCGTCGGCAAAGCCGTCCTGTCCCACCGCACCTGACCGGCTTCGGCCCTGACCGGCTCGGCCCTGACCGGTTCCTCTTTCCTGCTCGTGAAAGCGATACCTCCATGACTCGTTCGGCACCGTCAACCGTCTCAGCCTCGCTGGCACGAGGCCGTCTCGGCACCGCGCACGTGGTGTTCTTCGTGGTGGCCGCCGCCGCTCCGTTGACCGTGGTGGCGGGTGGGGCGACCACCGGGTACGCGGTCACCGGTGTGACCGGTATCCCGGTGGCGTATCTGGTCGTCGCCGCCGTCCTCGGCCTGTTCGCCGTCGGCTACGTGACCATGTCCCGCCACATCGTCAACGCCGGGGCGTTCTACACCTACATCCGGCACGGCCTCGGCCGGCCTGCCGGCGTCGCCGCCGCAGCCGTGGCCCTGGTCGCGTACAACGCGATGCAGATCGGCCTGTACGGCGGCTTCGGCGCCGTCACCGCCGACTACCTCAACAGCCGCTACGGGGCTGGTGTCGCGTGGTGGGTGTGCGCCCTCGCCGCGTGGGCGGTGGTCGCGGTCCTCGGCCTGCTGCGCATCGACCTCAACGGCCGGATCCTCGCCGCCGTCCTCATCGCCGAGTGCGCCGTGGTCGTGGTCTTCGACGCGGTGATGCTCACCCACCCCGCCCCAGAAGGGGTCACCCTCGACACCCTGCACCCCGGCCTGGTGGTCAGCGCCGGCATCGGCGCAGCCCTGGTCACCGCGATCACCGGCTTCGTCGGCTTCGAAGGAACGGTCGTGTTCTCCGAGGAGACCCGGGACCCGAAACGCACCATCGCCCGCGCGACGTTCACCGCCGTCGGGCTGACCGGTCTGCTCTACGCCGGGTCGGCGTGGGCGATGTCCGTGGCCACCGGCCCGAACCGCATCGTCGACGCCGCCCGCACAGACGGCACCGAACTCATCTTCACCCTCACCGCCCCCCACCTTCCCGACACGCTCATCACCCTGGCCCGGCTGCTGTTCATCACCAGCCTCTTCGCCGCCCTCCTCAGCTTTCACCACACCGTGGCCCGGTACCTGTTCGCCCTCGGCCGGGAACGAGTCCTGCCCGCCGTCCTGGGACAGACTAGCCGTCTGACCGGCGCGCCGAAGGTCGGCTCCCTGGTCCAGAGCGTCCTCGCCGCGCTGGTCCTAGCCGGCTACGCGACCGTCGGGGCGGATCCGATCGTGCACCTGTTCTTCTGGATCACCGTCACCGGCGGCCTCGGCGTCCTCATCCTCATGACCACCACCTCCACCGCCGTGGCCGGCTTCTTCCACCGCCAAACCCCGGCCATCCGACAGAACGAAGGAACCTGGCGCACCCGCCTCGCTCCGCTCCTGGCCGCCGTCGCCCTGGCCGCGATCCTCGCCGCCACCCTCACCGAGTTCGCCACCCTCCTCGGCGTCACCCCCACCTCACCACTGCGGTGGGCGTTCCCCGCCACCTACGCCCTCGCCGCCGCCATCGGTGCGACCTGGGCGAACATCCTGCGCCGCACCCGCCCCGACACCTACGAAGCGATCGGACTCGGCGCCGACAGCGCCACCCTGCACACCTCCGACACCATCCACCACCAGCCTGTCTGAGGACCCCGATGACCGACACCGTGACCGTGCGCCGGGCGACACCCGACGACACCGACACCCTCATCCCCGTCCTCGCCGCCGCGTTCCACACCGGACCGGTCGCCGAATGGCTCATCCCCGACCCCACCGAACGCACCACCGTCTACCGCGCCTACTTCACCGCCGTCCTACGCCACGCACTTGCACACGGGCACGTCGACACGACCAGGGACCGCAGCGGCGTCGCCATCTGGTACCCCCGCCCCCAACCCCCACCACCACCCAGCACCGACCATCTGGCTGCGTTGGGCGGAGCCACCGGCCGATACGCCCCATTGTTCTCCATGCTCGACGCACTCCTCGACACCAACCACCCACGCGAGCCACATCACCACCTCGCCTACCTCGCCGTCCACCCTGACCGGCAAGGCCACGGCGTCGGCGCAGCCCTCCTCGACGGCTACCACCGACGCCTTGACACCACAGGAACGCCCGCCTACCTCGAAGCGACCAACCTGCGGAACCGGGCCCTCTACCACCGACTCGGCTACCGGATCGGCACCCCCATCCACATCACCGACGGCCCCACCATCTGGCGCATGTGGCGACCCGGCAAAAACATCCTCCCCACCGGATTCCTCGACACAGCCTCGACAGTGGGCTGCCGGATGTCCGACGGCATGCCGGTATGACCCACCTCGCGGCCCGGCAGGAATAGCGGACGGCACGGCCCGTCGACGTCCCCGTCCCCGTCATCACCGCGCCGACCCCCGCACCCACCCGCCGTGGCCGCTACGCCGCCACGGCCGCCCCACCACACCACTGCCATCCGACATCGACCCAAGACCCACCCCGACGAGTGAACCCACCCCCCACAGACCAGGTGACAACCCATGCCCTCCGCCAAACCCACCGCCGACCCCCGCACTCCCGCCGACCGCCTGGACAAGCAGCACGAATGGAACCTCGTGCGCCACGCCCAGAACGGCGACCACGACGCCTTCACCCGCCTCTACCGCGACAACCACAACCTCGTCCTGGGCTACGTCCTCCTCCGGACCGGCACCCACCGACGAGCCCTCGCCGAGGACATCACCGCGGAGACGTTCCTCCGCGCCTGGAAACACCTGCACCGCTACACCCAACCCCGACGCAGGCTCAGCGCCTGGCTGAACACCATCGCCCACCGGCTCCTCCTGGACCACCTCAAAGCCCACCCCACCCGCTACGAAACCCCACACGGACTCACCGACGACTACACCCCCCACACGCCCCCCGACCACACCACCAGCGCCGAAGCAGCCGTCATCCGCAAACACGACCTCCAACAAGCCCTCGCCGCCTACCAAAACCTCCACACCCGCCACCGCCAATGCCTCCACCTGCGCTTCTGGGCAGGCCAGAACCTCAGCCAGACCGCCCGCTCCCTCGGCACCACCACCCAGGACGTCCGAGACCTACAAGACCAGGCAATCCACACCCTCACCCGACACCGGGCGGAGACCATCCCCCTACGCCAGTGGCCCACCGCCCATCCGGTGACACCCGACGTCACCCTCCCCGTACGAACCCGCACCGGCCCCGCCGACAGCAAAGCCCTCGACGAAGCAGTGACGCGGGCTCGCTCCAGGAAACGCCCTCCCTCAGAAGGCCACGACCTCCGACTGCGCCGGGGGACCCCATCATGAGTACGGAGCTGATCGCACTGATCGGGGGAGTCCTGCTGATCGCCGCACTGGCCAGGGCCGGTCTGCCCACGGTCACCTGGATCCTGTTCCGGCTACGCCTCACCCGATCACTGGCGCTCCTGCTCACTCTCCTCCTGAT
>NZ_JBEPEQ010000210.1:0-3841 GCF_040300925.1 Micromonospora sp. NPDC000207 | reverse complement strand
CTGCTGTGCACTGCCTGGCGGGTCAGGAGCCCCGGAGAACCGCGCACCCACCCCGACCCCGCCCCCGCGCCGGCGACCCCGCCTCCCAGGCCGGCGACCCTGCCCCCCCCCCGGGCCAGGACACTCCCTCACCGGTTTCCCCCATCAGCCGATTCCCCGCCCTGACGGCCCCCTACCGGCCGTACTCCTCCCGACTCCTGTGGTGATCAAGGGGTTTGCGTCACGGGTGATCTCCAATCGTGACGCAAACCCCTTGATCAACGCACGTGGGAACGCTCGTGAGGTGAGGTGAGGTGAGGTGAGGTAGGCGGCGGGTGGGGTGGGGGTGGGGGTCAGGGGCGGGTTTGGATTTCCTCGCGGATGGTGCGGAGGAGTCCGCCGGCCTCGCTGACCGGTCGACCGGGGAACATCGCCATCACCACGCTGCCGTGGTCGGCCCAGCCGCAGACCGCGAAGTCGCCGCCCTCCCCGCCGGTCGTACCGCATTTCATGGTGCCGCCGAGCCGACCGGCGGGAACCTCGCTGATGCCGGCGACCTCGCCGGTCTCGTCGGCCATCAGGCCGAAGAGGGTGTCCAGATCCCGTTCCGGCTGCCACAACAGGGCCGAGCCACCGAAGATGAGCACCGGCCGCCGGTCGTCGGCGGGGTCGCCGTACACGGTGCCGAAGCTGCTTTCCAGGTCGATCTGGGCGGCGAAACCGTTGCGCAGGTAGTCGGCGGTGCTCCGGGCCCGTTCGCTGTCGTCGCGGGACAGCCCGGCGACCCGGTCCGGAGTGGTCAGGTCGGTGTCCCGCTGCTGTGCCACCCGCCAGCCTGCGACACCGAGGGCACCGGCTCCGGCCAGCCCGACGACGAGGGCCGCCGCCAGGGCCCACCGTGCCCGCTTCGAGCCGAACAGCGAGCGCCGAGGGCCGTCGTCCGGGTCGTGGTGACTCAGCCGGATCGGCTCCTCGGCGAGCTCCACCGGCTCGGCTCCGTCGGGGTACGGGCGGCCGGAGGCAGGTGCGTACCCACCGGACACGGAGGTGCCGGTGACGTGTGCGTCGGACATGACCGACACCGTACGCGAACCACCGGTGGTGCACGTCAGGTCCGCCGAAGCGCTCCGTAGACTTCGAGGGTGACCGAGAGACTGGATGCCCGACGCCCCGACGCCCCGACCCTTGCCGGCCAGTACCAGCCCGGTGAGGTAGAGCAGCGACGGTACGAGCAGTGGGTAGCCGCGGGCCACTTCCGGGCGGATCCCCGCAGCGACCGGCCCCCGTTCACTATCGTCATCCCCCCGCCGAACGTCACCGGCGTCCTGCACATGGGGCACGCCCTCGACCACACCGTCCAGGACTCGCTGATCCGGCGTAAGCGGATGCAGGGCTTCGAGGCGCTCTGGCTGCCCGGCATGGACCACGCCGGCATCGCCACGCAGAACGTCGTGGAGCGGCAGTTGGCCGCCGAGGGGCTGTCCCGGCACGACCTGGGGCGCGACGAGTTCGTCGACCGGGTGTGGCGGTGGAAGGCCGAGTCCGGCGGGGCGATCCTCGGCCAGATGCGCCGGCTCGGTGACTCCGTCGACTGGGACCGCGAGCGCTTCACCATGGACGAGGGGCTGTCGCGGGCCGTACAGACGATCTTCAAGAAGCTGTACGACGACGGTCTCATCTACCGGGCGAACCGGATCATCAACTGGTGTCCACGGTGCCTGACGGCGCTGTCGGACATCGAGGTGGAGCACACCGACGACGACGGTGAGCTGGTCTCGATCAGGTACAGCGACGACGTGGTGGTGGCCACCACCCGGGCCGAGACGATGCTCGGTGACACCGCTGTCGCTGTGCACCCCGACGACGAGCGGTACCGGCACCTGATCGGTACCGAGGTCGAGCTGCCGCTCACCGGACGGCGGATCCCGATCGTGGGTGACCCGCACGTCGACCCGTCCTTCGGCACCGGCATGGTCAAGGTGACCCCGGCACACGACCCGAACGACTTCGAGATCGGCCAGCGGCACGGCCTGCCCTCGTTGACGGTGATGGACGAGCGAGGTGTGATCACCGTGCCCGGTCCCTTCCAGGGACTGGACCGTTACGAGGCCCGGCCGGCGATCGTCGCCGCCCTGCGTGAGCAGGGCCTGATCGTGGCCGAGAAGCGGCCGTACGTGCACGCGGTCGGGCACTGCTCGCGGTGTAAGACGACCGTCGAGCCCCGGCTGTCGTTGCAGTGGTTCGTCAACACCACCCCGCTGGCCCAGGCGGCGGGGGACGCGGTGCGCGACGGCCGGGTGAAGATCGAGCCGCCCGAGCTGGCCAAGCGGTACTTCGCCTGGGTCGACAACATGCACGACTGGTGCATCTCCCGCCAGCTCTGGTGGGGCCACCGGATCCCGGTCTGGTACGGCCCCGACGGCGAGGTCGTCTGCGTCGGCCCCGACGAGCAGCCGCCGACCGGCGAGGGCTGGCACCAGGACGAGGACGTCCTGGACACCTGGTTCTCCAGCGGGCTGTGGCCGTTCTCCACCCTCGGCTGGCCGGAGCAGACCCCCGACCTGGCGAAGTTCTACCCGACGAGCGTCCTGGTCACCGGGTACGACATCCTTTTCTTCTGGGTCGCCCGGATGATGATGTTCGGCCTGTACGCGATGGACGGCAAGCCGCCCTTCGAGGTGGTGGCCCTGCACGGCATGGTCCGTGACGAGTTCGGCAAGAAGATGTCCAAGTCCTTCGGGAACGTGGTGGACCCGCTGGACTGGATCGACCGCTTCGGTGCCGACGCCGTCCGGTTCACCCTGGCCCGGGGTGCCAACCCCGGCTCTGACGTCCCGGTCAGCGAGGACTGGTGCCAGGGCTCGCGCAACTTCTGCAACAAGCTCTGGAACGCCACCCGGTTCGCACTGATGAACGGTGCCCACACCGAGGGGCCGTTGCCGCCCGCCGCGCAGCTCTCCACCGTCGACAGGTGGATCCTGTCCCGACTCACGCACGTCACCGCCGAGGTGGACGAGCAGTTCGAGGGGTACGAGTTCGCGAAGGTCTGCGACCTGCTCTACCACTTCGCCTGGGACGACGTCTGTGACTGGTACGTCGAGCTGACCAAGCCGGTGCTCGCCGGTGGCGGTGCGGCGGCCGAGGCGACCCGACGGGTGCTCGGGCACGTCCTGGACCAGCTGCTGCGGCTGCTGCACCCGGTGATGCCGTTCGTCACCGAGGAGCTGTGGACCGCGCTGACCGGCGCGGGGACGGTGGTGACCGCCGCCTGGCCGACGGCCGACCGTACCCTTGTCGACGACAGTGCGGAGGCCGAGGTCGGCACCGTCCAACGGGTGGTGACCGAGATCCGGCGGTTCCGTTCCGACCAGGGGCTGCGTCCCACGCAGCGGGTCGCGGCGCGGCTGGACGGCCTGACCGGGGCGGGCATCGAGGCGCACGAGCCGTTGATTCGCTCCCTGGTCCGACTGGACACCCCCGGCGACGACTTCCAGTCAAGCGCCACCCTGGCGATGCCCGGTGAGGTCAGCGTCGCCCTGGACACCCGGGGCTCCATCGACGTGGCCGCCGAGCGGGCCCGGCTGACCAAGGACCGTGTCGCCGCCGAGAAGGAGGTGACGCAGGCCCGGGGGAAGCTGGACAACCCGGCCTTCGTGGGGAAGGCCCCGGAGCACGTGGTCGACAAGATCCGGACCCGGCTCGCCGCCGCCGAGTCCGACCTGGTCCGCATCGACGCCGCACTGGAGGCGCTGCCGTCGTGACCGAGCGCATCGAACGCACCGATCAGCCCGCCGACCCGTCGGGTCGGGAGGGCTCCGCCCGTCGCGCCGCCCGGGCTGGCCCCGCGGCGCGGGCCGGGGGC
>NZ_JBEPEQ010000209.1:0-3867 GCF_040300925.1 Micromonospora sp. NPDC000207 | reverse complement strand
CTCCCCGCCGCCCCCGGGGGGGGGGGGGTGCTCACCCCCGTTTACCGCGCGGCCCCCCCCCCCCCGGCGCGGGGGGGGGGGGGCGCGCCCCACGCCACCGGCGACGGAACTTGCCCGTTCCTGGCCCGTTCCTGACCTTCCTCGAACATTGCGGGGAGAAGGTGTGCACATGATCTCTCCTACCGCTTCTCGCAGTGCGGGCGCGGCCCGCCACGGCACCGTCCTCGCCCTGGTGGTGGGGCTGACCGCGCTGACCGGGTGCAGCCTGCTCGACGACGCCTCCGACACCCCGCCCGACGGGGCCCGACCGTCGGCCACCGACGCCGGACCGCCCGCCGTGCAGCTGCCCGTCGGCACCTCCGAGCACACCGTCACCGTCGACGGCCGGGACCGCACCTACCGGCTGTACCGGCCCGCATCGGCTCCCCTGACCGGCCCGACCCCGTTGGTGGTCATGCTGCACGGGGCCGCCGGCACGGGTCGACAGGCCGAGCAGGCGTACGGCTGGACCGCCGAGGCCGACCGGTCCGGATTCGTCGTCGCCTTCCCCGACGGCTACAAGCGGGCCTGGGCTGCCGGGCCGGGCTGCTGCGGGGCACCGGCCCGGGAGGGGGTGGACGACGTCCGGTTCGTCACCGAACTCGTCGACACCGTCGGCGGGCAGGTCCCCGTCGACCCGGCCCGCACCTACGTCACCGGGATCTCCAACGGCGGACTGTTGGCGTACCGGCTGGTCTGCGACACCA
This sequence comes from Micromonospora sp. NPDC000207, assembly GCF_040300925.1. Classification (NCBI taxonomy): domain Bacteria; kingdom Bacillati; phylum Actinomycetota; class Actinomycetes; order Micromonosporales; family Micromonosporaceae; genus Micromonospora; species Micromonospora sp. NPDC000207. The sequence continues at coordinate 3,121 of NZ_JBEPEQ010000209.1, read as the reverse complement.
CGATCTTCGCCGCCGTCGGCGTCGTCGCCGCCACCCTCGCCGGGTCCTGCGACTCCCCCGCCCCCGTCTCGGTCCTGCACATCCACGGCGAGCAGGACCAGACCATGCCGTACGGCGGCGGGCCGGGTCGACGCGACAACGACGGCACCGGACGGCTCCCGGTCCGCATCGACGGCCCGCCCACCACCGAACTGGCCGCCCGGTGGCGCACCGTCGACGACTGCGGCGAACCCCGGACGAGCACCGACGGTCCGGTCACCCGGACCGTGGCGACCTGCCCCGAGGGGCGGGCCGTGGAACTGGTGACCATCGCCGACGCCGGCCACCAGTGGCCCGGTGGACGACCGAACACCCCCCGGTCGGAGCAGCTGCTCGACCTGGACCCACCCTCCCCCGCGCTGAACGCCACCGAGACCATCTGGCGTTTCTTCGCCGACCATCCCAGGCCCGCCGGTGGCTGACCGGCCCGAGGCCCGACCGCCCGTCCCCGCCCGCGCGGGATCGCACTGTCGGGCGCACCCCATTCGCGCAGACGAGGAGAACCGATGCCCAGCAGAGACGGCCCGGCCGTGATCGAGGTCCACGACCTGGTCAAGCGCTACCCCGGCAGCGACACCAACGCCGTGGACGGGCTGTCGTTCCGGGTGGAGCCGGGCGAGGTCTTCGGACTGTTCGGGCCGAACGGGGCCGGCAAGTCCACCACCATCGGCGTCCTGACCACCCGGCTACGGGCCACCGCCGGCAGGGCGTACGTCGGGGGTGTGGACGTCGACAGGGACCCGGCCACCGCCCGCGCCCAACTGGCGGTGGTGCCCCAGCACAACAACCTGGACAGGGCGTTGACCCCCAGGCAGAACCTCGTCCACCACGGGACCTACCACGGGTTGTCCCGGCGTGCGGCCGCCGAACGGGCCGACGAACTGCTGGCCGGGTTCGGTCTCACCGACCGGGCCGACCGGCGCATCGAGGCGTACTCCGGGGGGCTGGCCCAGCGACTGATGATCGCCCGGGCGCTGGTCCACGAGCCGATGGTGCTCTTCCTCGACGAGCCGACGAACGCCCTCGACCCGCAGACCCGGCTGCTGATCTGGGGACAGTTGCGGCGGCTACGGGAACGGGGGGTGGCGATCCTGCTGACCACCCACGCGATGAACGAGGCGGCCCGGGTGGTCGACCGGGTCGGAATCGTCGACCAGGGTCGGCTGCTCACCCTCGACACCCCGCAGAACCTGCTGCGGAGCCTCGCCGGGGACGCCATCCTCGACCTGACCGTCACCCCGGCCGCAGCGGACGGGCCGGCGCAACTGGAGGCCGCCCTGGGGCGGCTCGACGGCGTACGCAAGGTGGAACGCCTGGGTCCCCCGGCCGGTCCCGGAGGTGCCGGGCCGCTCGGAGGGCGGCCCGGGGCGAACCTGCCACCCGCCGTCCGTGCCCGGCTCGCCGCAGCCGGTGGCGCGGGGGCGCTGGCCACCCTGGCCCGGCAACGGGCCGCCGATGCGGCCGACGGCAGCGGGCGGATCCGGTTGCGTCTGCACGTGGCGGGTGACCCGTCGGCGCTGCTGGGCACTGCGGTGACGGTGGTGACCGGGCGGTCGGCCACCGTCGACGCCGTGCAGGTCAGCGAAGCGAGCCTGGAGGACGTCTTCGTCGAACTGACCGGACGGGAGCCACGGTGACCACCCTCGACACCCCCACCCCGGCCCGAGTCGCCGTCCACCCGCGTCCCCGGCCCCCCGCCGGGCGGGTGTTCCTCGCCGTCCTTCGCCGCGACCTGATGGTCACCCGACGGGAACTCTGGGTGATCCTGCTTCAGGTCGCCCTGACCCCGCTGTTCATGCTCTTCGTCTTCGACACCGTCCTGGGCCGGCAGGGCATCGTCGGTCCGGGCTTCGCCGAACTGTTCCTGCCGGGCGTGATCGCCCTGGCCGCCCTGACCACAGCGTTGCAGAGCATCGCCCTGCCGCTGGTCAAGGAGTTCGGTTTCACCATGGAGATCGAGGACCGGCTGCTGGCCCCGATGCCGACCGGTCTCGTGGCGATCGGGAAGCTGGTGATCGCCACCCTCCGGGGGCTGCTGGCGGCGGCCCTCGTCTACCCGCTCGGTGCCCTGGTGGTCGGCTCGGCCCCGTGGCGGCCGGCGGGCCTGCCGGTGGCCGTCCTGGTCGCCCTGCTCGGCGCGTGGGTCGGTGCGGCCCTCGGGATGTGCCTTGCCACCACCCTGCCGGTGCAGCGGATCAACGTCACCTTCTCGGTGATCCTCACGCCGATCATCTGGACCGGCTGCATCCACTATCCTTGGCCGCGACTGTCGTCGATGCCGTGGTACCAGGCGGCCACCGCCCTCAACCCGATGACATACGTCTCGGAGGGGGTGCGGGGAGCACTCCTGCCGGAGGTCGCGCACCTGCCGGCCTGGATCTGCCTGACCGTCCTGGTGGCCGTCGCCGGGGCGCTGACCTGGCTCGGCGTACGCTGCTTCAACCGGAGGGCGGTCCAGTGACCGCCCCCGTCGTCCGTACCGGCGAACGGGAGGAACCCGACGTGCCGCAGCCGAACCCCTCCGACTCCGACGCCCGGCTCGCCCGGCACCTCGCCGCCCGCGCCGGCGAACTGCTCCTTCGGGTACGCGCCGAACACGGTCACGCCGACCCGGCCGCCCTCAAGGCCGCCGGTGACCGGGCCGCACACGACCTCCTCCGCGCCGAGCTGGCCGGATCGCGCCCCGACGACGCGGTGCTCTCCGAGGAGGACGCCGACTCCCGGCGGGTCGGTGAACGGGCCGGACGCCTCGCCGCCGACCGGGTGTGGATCATCGATCCGTTGGACGGGACGCGGGAGTTCTCCGAGGCCGGGCGGCCGGACTGGGCGGTGCACGTGGCGTTGTGGGCGCGTAACGCCTCGACCCCGCACGGTCTGGTGGCCGGTGCGGTGGGTCTGCCCGCCCAGCACCGGGTCCTGGCCACCGACGTCCCCCCACCGACGCCGGAGCCCGGCGACCAGCCCGGAGGACCGATCCGGGTGGCCGCGAGTCGGAGTCGCCCGCCGGTGTTCCTGACCGATCTGGCCGAGGAGGTCGGGGCGCAGTTGGTGCCGATGGGGTCGGCGGGGGCGAAGATCGCGG
>NZ_JBEPEQ010000208.1:0-3938 GCF_040300925.1 Micromonospora sp. NPDC000207 | reverse complement strand
GGGTCCGCCCGGGCTGCGCGGGGGAGACGGCGATCCGCCCCGGCTGCGCCCCCGCCACCCGTGGTGGAACGCCCCCCGGCACGGGCACGAATTCCGGCACCGGCGCCCCGGACTCGTCGGCCGGCACGGGCAGCACCGGCCCTCGGAGCGGGAGCGGCGGCACCAGCACGACGGCTGGCGGAGCCAGTGGGACAGGTGGGACCGGCACCACGGGCGGGAGCGGCGGCACGGATACCGGCAGCGGCGGCACCGGCGGGAGCGGCGGCACCGGCGGCGGAGGGGCCGCCCCGACCGGGCAGAGCGGGGCGACCTGACCGTACGACAGCACCACCGTCCGGGCCCGGCCACCGTGAGTGACCGGGCCCGACGTCCGTTCGGGCGCACCCCCGGGGCGGACCGTCGCGGGGTGGGACACCGGGTCGATCCCCGGAGGGGCCGCCCGAACTGCTGTGGTTGTCCAGATATCGAGGGGTCGCAACCCGGGTGGCCCCTCGGGTATCGTCCGTTCGTTCAGTCGGGGATGCGACGATCAAGCCATTCACCCTAGCCAGTTGTCAGACGATCGGGCAGAATTCGGAAGCGATCCTGGCAGAGAGTGATCACATCCTCGCCGATCCGTAGATCTCTGACGACGGTTCCCCGGCGGCACGCCGTCCCCCACGGTGCCGGGTGTGATGGAGGCCCCGGTGTCCCACGAGCGACCTGCCACGGAGCGGGCGGCGACCTTCCGGGAGGTGTTCTCCCAGGGGGAGTACCGCGCGGTCCTCACCGCCACCACCCTGGCGTGGGTCGGTGACTACATCGCCAAGGCCGCCGTCACCGTCCTGGTCTATCGGCAGAGCGAGTCGGTCGCCCTCTCCGCCGCCGCCTTCGCGGTGAGCTTCCTGCCCTGGCTGATCGGTGGGCCGCTGCTCGCCACCGTCGCCGAGCGGTATCCGTACCGGCGGGTCATGGTGACCTGCGACCTCATCCGGATGGTCTTCGTCGCCCTGGTGGCGGTGCCCGGGATGCCGATCTGGGCGATCCTGTGTCTGCTCTTCCTCACCACCCTGGCCAACCCGCCGAGCCAGGCGGCCCGCTCCGCGTTGATGCCGCTGATCCTCACCGGTGACCGGCTGGTGGTCGGCCTGTCGGTGAACGCCAGCGTCGGCCAGGCCGCGCAGGTGGTGGGTTACCTCGTCGGTGCGGCCATCGCTGCGGTCGACCCGACCGCCGCGCTGGTGGTCAACGCGGCCACCTTCGCCCTCTCCGCCGTCCTGGTCCGCCTCGGGGTGCGTGACAGGCCCTCGGCGATGACCTCCGCGCACCGCAGCCACCTGTTCCGGGAGACCGGGGAGGGATTCCGACTCGTCTTCGGCGACCCGGTCCTGCGGTCGATCGCCGTGCTGGTCTTCAGCAGCATGCTCTTCGCCATCGTCCCGGAGGGCCTTGCCGCCGCCTGGGCCCGGGAGGGAAACAGCACCGACCTGGACGCCGGGGTGGCCCAGGCGGTCATCATGGCCGCCAACCCGGTCGGTTTCATCCTCGGCGGTCTCGTGATCGGGCGGGCGGTCCGACCCGCCCGCCGGGTACGCCTCATCCGACCGTTGGCCGTCGCCGCGCCGCTGATGCTGGTGCCCGCCCTGTTCGACCTGCCCCCACTGGCGGTCGCCCTGCTCGCCGCCGCCTGCGGAGCAGCGGTCGGAGGACTGCTCCCGGTCGCGAACGGCCTGTTCGTCCGGGCTCTTCCGGACGGCTTCCGGGCCCGCGCCTTCGGCGTGATGGCCACCGGACTCCAGGTGATCCAGGGCATCGCGGTGCTGGTCACGGGGCTGTTGGCCGAACATTTCTCGATCCCGGTGGTGGTCGGGGTGTGGAGTGTCGCCGGGGTGGTGCTCATGCTCCTGGTGGTGGCCGGGTCCCCGACCCGGGCGTGGTACGAGGTGACCACCGGTCAGCGGGGGACGGCACCGGCGGCCCGGTCACCCGAGACGCCCGCCACCCGGACCACCACGGGGACCGAGGCCCGCCCACGTTGACCCGCCGACGTCGCGGGGTGCCGGAGCGCGGGGTGCCGGACCTGCGCCGACCCCGTCGACGGTAGGGGTGTGACCGAGCCCGCAGCCCGACCGGCGGTGGGCGGCGGCCGGGCCGGGAACCCGCCTGGCAGGATGGAACGGTGAATCCCGTAGGTGAGTCCGACCAGCCGAAGGTGACCTTCTTCGAGGCGGTCGGCGGCGAACCCACCTTCCGTGCGTTGGTGGACGAGTTCTACGCCGGCGTCGCCGACGACCCCGTGCTGCGGCCGATGTATCCCGAGGAGGACCTCGGTCCGGCGGCGGATCGGCTCCGGCTGTTCCTGATGCAGTACTGGGGTGGTCCGAACACGTACTCCACCGAGCGGGGGCACCCTCGGCTGCGGATGCGGCACGCCCCGTACCGGATCGGGGCGGTGGAGCGCGACGCCTGGCTGCACCACATGCGCCGGGCGGTCGACCGGATCGACCTGCCGCCGGAGGCGGCCGCCGCGCTCTGGGACTACCTGGAGCGGGCCGCGTACTTCATGGTCAACGTGATGGAGGACCCGGCCGGACCGGCCTGACCCGGACCGGGTCCGCCCGCCTCACAGGAGGGCACCCTCGTCGTGCAGCCAGTCCACGAAGGTCGTCGCCACCGCCGCGCCACAGTCGAGCATCTCCACCAGGAGCGCGTCGTGGGTCCCCGCACCGAGCGGAACCTGGAGTTCGGCGTAGATCGGTAGCTGCCCACGCTCGGTCGGGTCGCCCACGTACGCCTTGCAGAACCGTCGGGTGTGGTTCCACTCGTTCACCACCCGATAGGCCCGGTCGGCCCAGTCCGGTGGGACCGTCGCGTGTGGACGGGCCCGCATCACCAGGATCTCGTCCTCCGGCCCTTCGAGCGTGACCAGCACGGCGTGCCGCTCCCACATGGCGAGCAGGTTGCCGTCGCCGTCGGCCAGGTAACGGACGTCGAGCCGGTCCAGGGCGGTGCAGACCCGGCTCAGTGTCACAGGTTCCACAGTGACCGGCATGTCGGTCATCGAAGCCCGGTCCGTCGTCGGGCAGGCGTCCCCCGGTGGGCGTGGGGACGGCGGTCCGACCCGGACGCTGTCGTCCACTGTGATCCCGCTTCGAGTTTCCCGTCCGCCGCCGTCGGCGGGACCTGGGCGCCATGACCACCACGGCATCGCTCGCGCACCTCACTCCCCAGCGGATCCAGCTGCCTACGGTGCGTTGGATCCGAGGATGGACGGTACCCGGACAGCCGAGCTGAAGCACCCCCCCAACGGCAGCCCCAGCCCAGAAGAACGAGTGAGGGTCAACCGAACGGACGAGCCCGGACCGGAGTAACGGCGAGATCGACGACCTTCTGCGACCATGCCGCGCCGAATGGTCCCACCAGGCCGACCCATCGGCCACTCGCCCGGACCCCCACCCCGCCGGCCAGATCGGCGTCGACGGAGCCCACGAAGCCCATCCGGACCAGTCCCTGGATCAGTCGCTGGGACACCTCCACCGGCTCCGCCGGACCCGTGTCGGGGGTGACCACCACCGGGACGTGGTCGAGCAGGGCGTCCCGGAGGATCCGCTGCCCGACCGCCCGGCCCCCCACCCCGTGGGCGGCAGCGGTACGCAGGGTGCCCGCCGCCGCGTCCGCGATCCGGCGGACCTCGGCGGCGGGCAGCGTCTCCACCGCCCGGCTCCCGGTGGGGGGAAGGGGCCACCGCCACTGGGCGTCCCGACGGGCGGGTAGCTCCGTGCGGCGGTTCTCCAGGGCGGCCAACAGCTCTCCGGCGGCGACTGTGGCGTCTGCGGGGCCCGTCCCGGCCACCGTCCGGACGACGAGCACCGCCCGCCACCGGTCGCCGACGAGGGCGACGGAGATTTGTTGATCTTCGCTGCGGCGAAGTCCGCCTGGTTCGTCGGGCACCCCGAGGA
>NZ_JBEPEQ010000207.1:0-4023 GCF_040300925.1 Micromonospora sp. NPDC000207 | reverse complement strand
CGCCGAGGCGGCACCGGGTCGGGGAGCAACTCCGGGCGGCCCGCATCCACCCGGTCCGGGTCGAGGCCCACCGGATCGGGGCCACCCTCGTGGTCCTCCTCGTCCCGTACCTGATCGGTCAGGCCGTGGCCTTCGCGGTGACCGCCCGGACCTTCCCGCCGGGGGTGCACCTCTGGGCCGGGTACCTCCTGCTCGGGGTGTTCGGGATCCTGGTGGCGGTGGCCCTGGGCTGGGCGTGCGGGCTGCTGCTCGGGCCCGTCTTCGCGCCCCTGACGGCGGCGCTGGGCTTCCTGCTCCTGATCACCCTGCTGCCTGCGTCCGGTTTCTCCGTGGTGTCCGGGCGGCCGGAGGTGGCGGTCGACCCGGTGGTCCTGTCCCTCGCCCTCGGCCTGGCCGTCGCCCTGCTGCTGACCATGGTGTGGCTCCCCGCCGGTACCGGCCCGGGGCGGGCACCCTGTCGGGCGGTGGCCCTGGTGCCGGCTGCCCTCGGCCTCGCCGTGCTGGTGGGCACCACCGCGATGGTGACCGACCGGGAGCCACCCGGCGACCGGGCTCTCTGCGTCGAAGGCTCTACCACCATTTGCATCTGGCCAGAGCAGGAGAAGTACCTACCCGGGATGCGCGTGGTCTTGGGCCGTGTCGATCAGCTCCCGGCCGTCTTCGCTCGTCCCGAGCGGATCAACGAGTACGGCCTCCAGCAGGCCGTTGTGGTCGACGAGGGGAACACCGAGCCGGTCATCGGTGAGGGGGTGCATCCCTACTTTTCCATCATGGAGGGCAGCCCCTGGTCGTACGCGGGTGACATCGGCAAGGCCATCACCAGCCGGACCTTCGGCTTCCTGAACTACCGCGCCTGTAGCTGGGAGAGGACCACAGACGCGGACGTCGTCCGGCTCTCCACCCTCGACAAGTGGCTGGAGGCGTACCTGGTGGGCGCGTCCACCCCCGACTACCAGACCAATGCCCCCGCCGCGTTGCAGGAGGCCTGGGCGAAGGGACGGGCCCTCGCCGCCGAATCCCCGCAGGCCGACCAGTTCCGGTGGGCCGAGTCCGAGGTGAAGGACCTCCGTGGCCGTTACTGCCAGCCGCAGGGCTGACCCCGCGGCGCCGACCAGCCCGCTGCGGCTCTACCTCGCCGTCCGCCCGACCCGCAGCATTCTGGCCGGCACCGTCCTGCTGGGGGCACTCACCGCCTGGGTCGGCCAGGTCCAGACCCCGCTGCCCAGCGCCGCCCAGGACGGCAGCACCCTCGTCCCCATCTGGCGACTGATCGCGATGGCCGCCGCGATCTTGCCCATCCTCGCCCTGACCAGCCCCCTCGCCGACCTGGAGGCCCTCGCCACCCGCCGACTCCGGACCATGCAACGCCGCTGCCTCGCCAGCCTCGGCACCGGCTGCGCGCTGCTCTACCTGGCCATCTCCGCGACCACCCTGCCCCCCGCCGTGACAGCGGTCATCGCCCGCTCCTGGCTCGCCTGGTCGGGCCTCGCCCTGCTGGCCGGCGCCTGCCTCGGCTGGCGACTGGCCTGGACCCTCCCCGCCGCCACCGCCGTCACCTTCCAGTACTGGGGCACCAAGGGCAGCCAGGGGTACCACTGGTGGGAGTTCAGCGCCCGCCCCTACGACGACCCGTACAGCCTCCTGCTCAGCCTCACCCTCCTCACCGCCGGACTGACCGCCTACGCCGCCACCCCCTGGCGCCGCCACCACTGGCGACGACACCTCCATCCCGGCAGCAGGTGATCTGGCACAGGCGTGAAGTCGCGTTTCGCGAGTATCGGCTGGTAGGGCCGTTACTGAATGAAGCCCTGTGTCGGTGGTGTCGGTGACTCCATCAGAAGGGTGCTGCCATGACGGCTTCAGGGGTGATCTTCAGGCGGTGCGGGTGCCGGGGAGCCGACCGGCGGCGGCTTGAGCAGTCCTGCCCCCGGCTCGGAGAGCGTGGGCATGGGAGCTGGTACTTCCACTGCTCAGCGACGAACCTGCTCGGCCGCCGTGAGCGGGTCCGCCGTGGTGGCTACCCGTCACAGGTCGCCGCCCGCCAAGCCCGCGACGAATGGCTGACCACCACGGAGGCGGACCGGACGGCACAGGGCTGGACCGTGCAACGGTGGCTGCGGCACTGGCTCGACAACCGCACGAAGATCCGGCCCACCACCCGCTTCCACTACACCCGCGACGTCAACGTCCTCATCCCGCACCTCGGCCGCTACCGGTTGGCCGACCTCGACGCCCGACTCCTCCGGGCGGTCTTCGCCCGAATCGCGGCCACCACGAACAGCAAGGGCCGGACGCAGTCCGCCTCCGCGATGCAGCACCTGCGCACCACGTTGCGCGCCGCACTCAACCTCGCCGTCCGCGAAGGGCTGATCGACTGCAACCCCGCCCGACACATCGAGGTCGACGGCTACCAGCAGCCTCACGCGAAGGTATGGACCGACGCCCGCGTCGACCAGTGGGAACGCACCGGCGATCGGCCGGCGGTGGCGGTCTGGACCGCCGACCACCTCGCCGCCTTCCTGGAGATCGTCGCCGACGACTCGCTGTTCGCGTTCTGGTGGCTCACGGCCCTGCGCGGCCTGCGCCGCGGCGAGACGTGCGGCCTCCGGTGGACAGACATCGACCTCGACCGAGGCGTGCTCGCCATCGAACGCAACCGCACCACCGCCGGTTACACCATCGTCGAAGGCGACCCCAAGACCCCCGCAGGCCGCCGCACGGTCGCCCTGGACACACGCACCATCCAAGTCCTACGCGCGCACCGCCGCCGCCAACTCGACCAGAAGACCGAAGCCGCCGCGGACAGCAAGGCGTGGACCGAAACCGGGTATGTGTTCGTCCGCGTCGACGGCCAACCCATCAACCCGAACTACGCCACGACCCGGTTCCGCAAACTCGTCCAGCGCGCCGGACTACCCCCGGTCCGGCTGCACGACCTGCGCCACGGCGCCGCGTCCCTCGCCCACCAGGCCGGCGCCGATCTGAAGAACCTGCAAGATCTGCTCGGCCACTCCAGCATCGTGACCACCGCCGACACCTACACCAGCGTCCTACCCGAGGTGCAGCGGCGCTGCGCCGACGCCACCGCCCACCTCGTCCTGGCCGCAGCCCACCGCACCCGAAAGAAGATCAAGAACAAGGCCCGAAAGAACCGGCCCACCCGGCGGCCGAAAGCAGGTGCTCCCACCCCGACTACCCCGGGCCCAGCGCTGAAGACGCAGGTCAGGGCCACCAGACCCGAGCAGAAGTCACCATCGGGGGTGGCACCCACATCGCACCCACGTGACACCCACCGTCCTCACAAGCCGGACAGCAGAAAGGGCCTGCCTGCCGTTTCGGCAGGTTAGACCCCTGATGACCTTGTGCGCCCGAAGGGACTCGAACCCCTAACCTTCTGATCCGTAGTCAGATGCTCTATCCATTGAGCTACGGGCGCTCGCTGCTCGGCCAGTTTACACACCGGCTTTCGCGCGGAGACTCCGGGATTCGAACCCGGGAGGGGCTTTAAGACCCCAACCGCATTAGCAGTGCGGCGCCATAGACCAGACTAGGCGAAGTCTCCTCGGTGGCCTGCAGACCACCGGGCCTGAGGATACAGGCCCCCACCCACCCGGAGCAAAACGACTATCCCACCCCGTCGCCCCGGGTTCGGCCGACACCGGTCGCCGGGAGCGCCACGACCGGTGGAACAGCCTGATCAAGGCTACTCTGCACGGGTATGGAGGAGCAGCCGCCGAGCGTCCCGCCCCGCCGTCCGACCCGTCGCCCCCGTGCGGGGGCGTCCGGGAGTAGCCCGCCGGAGCCCGACCCGGTCCCGCCGCCGCGCGAGGGGGAACCCGAGGGTGTCGAGCCGCCACGGGCGTCGACCCGACGGGTGAAGAGCGCTCCGACTGTGCTCTTCCAGCCCCCTGAGACCGTCGACACACCGGCGCGCACCACCGGGAAGCCGCCTGCGCCGCGCAGGGCCACCGCCCGGAAGGCCGCCGCCCGCAGGGCCGGCGGTGCCCCCGCCGACCCTGCGGG
>NZ_JBEPEQ010000206.1:0-4174 GCF_040300925.1 Micromonospora sp. NPDC000207 | reverse complement strand
GGCCTGCGCCGCCACCGCCGGCAGCAGCGCGGTCGGTATCGCGACTGTGCCGCCGACCGGCGGGTCGGCCGGTCGGCCGGCCCCGAGTCGTTCGGCCACCCGGGCGGCGGTCGGCCGGCGGGTCGGGTCGGTGGCCAGGCAGGCCAGGGTGAGCGCCACCAGGTCGGTGGGGAGACCGGGCACGTCCGGCGGGGGTACGGGGTCCCCCCGTTCGTACGCCTCGACCGCCTCGGCGAAGGTCCGCACCCGCAGCGGCGTACGGCCGGTCACCGCGCGGTAGAGCAGCGCGCCGAGGGCGTACACGTCGCTGGCCGGGTCGGCCGGGCCGGGTGCGAGGCGCTCCGGCGCGGTGTAGGCGGGGGTGCCGATCAGGAGGGTGTCACCGGCGCGCCCGGTCGCCGGGTGTGGCCCGGCGAGGGCGGCGATTCCGAAGTCGAGCACCTTCGCACCGGTCTCGGTGAGCATGACGTTGCCGGGTTTGACGTCGCGGTGCACCACCCCGATCCGGTGCGCCGCGGCCAGGGCTGCGGCCACCTCACCGACCGTCCGGGCCGCCTCCGGCCAGGGCAGGGGCCCCGAGGTGAGCCGGTGGGCGAGGTTCTCCCCGGCGACCAGCTCCATGACCAGGTACGGCACCACGACCCCGTCGGTGAGCGTCGCCTCGCCGTAGTCGTACACGTGGGTCACGTAGGGATGGGTGAGCCGGGCGGCGGCGCGGGCCTCCCGCTGGATGGTCGCTCTCAGGTGCGGGTCGGCGGCGAACCGGGCGACGAGGGCCTTGACCGCGACGGGTCGGCCCAGCACCTCGTCCTCGGCTCGCCAGACCTCGGACATCCCACCGAGACCGATACGTTCCCGGAGGATGTAGCGGCCGTGCAGTCGCAGGGCGGGGGTGAACGGCGACATGATGGACTCAGTCTGCCTGTCGGGTTCGGCACCCACCAGTCACAGCTTGCTCATACCCACCCGGGTACGCCGGGGTGGTGGGGACGCTCAGCGGTACAGCTCGTCGATGATCCGGGTGAGGATCTCCGGGGTACGCTCCGGCGGCTCGGCCTCGACACAGAGCCGTTCCATGGCCACCGCGTAGAAGTCGAGGTCCTCCCGCTTGTCGAGGTAGATGGCGCTGGTGAGCTGTTCGATGTAGACGATGTCGGGCAGGTCCTGGTCGCCGAAGCGCAGGATGGTGAAGGCCCCACCGGCGGCGGCGTGCCCTCCGGCGTGGAAGGGGATGACCTGTACCCGGATGTGCGGGGTGCGGGTGGCCTCGATCAGGGCGGTGAGTTGGCCCCGCATCACCTCGGCCCCGCCGATGGGGCGCCGGAGCGCCGCCTCGTCGACCACCGCCCACAGGTGTGGCGGGCCGGGCCGGCGGAGCAGTTCCTGGCGGTGTATCCGCAGGTCGACCCGGCGGTCCAGCTCGTCCGGTCGGGCCCGCCGGTGGCCGAGCTGCACCACCGCCCGGGCGTAGTCGCGGGTCTGGAGCAGGCCGGGTACGAACTGGACCTCGTAGCTGCGGATCAGGGCGGCCGCCGCCTCCAGCCCCAGGTAGGACTGGAACCACGTGGGCAGGACGTCGCCGAACCGGTGCCACCAGCCCGGGTTGTTGGCGTCCCGGGCCAACTTCAGCAGGGTGTCGCGTTCCTTGACGTCGGTGACGCCGTAGAGGGTGAGCAGATCGGCCACGTCGCGTTCCTTGAACCCGACCCGACCCAGTTCCATCCGGCTGATCTTGGACTCGGAGGCACGGATCTCCCAACCGGCTCCTTCACGAGTCACCCCGCAGCTTTCACGCAGCCGACGCAGCTGCGCCCCGAGCAGCATCCGCAGCACGGTCGGGCCGGTCGCGGGACCGCCCTCGGCTGGAACCATCGTCACGTGCCGCCCCTCCACCTGCTACTCGTCGACCGGACCCCGGCCCGGCCGACGAGTAAGCATGCCATGGACCGACGGTGAGGAGAACTCCCCGGGGCCGATCAATCGAGTCCCGCCTACGGGACCATGGGTGAGCGGTCCACCACCTCAGGTGATCAGGTGGTCGAAGTCGCCGTCGCGGGCGCCGAGCACGAATGCGGTGATCTCGTCCACTGTGTAGATCAGGGCCGGCCCCTCCGGATGCCGGGAGTTACGCACAGCGATGCCGGCTCCACCCGGCAGTTCCGCGATTTCGACGCAGTTACCACTCGGGTTGCTGCGCCGGCTCTTCTGCCACCTCAGCGGTGGGAGCTGGCTGGTGGGAACGCCGTTCTGTGGTTGCTGCATGGGGCGTCTTTCTCTCAACCGGCCGCCGGCACCGGGGAGGAGCGGAGTCGGCGAGCGGTGCGGTGGCGACTGAACGCAAAATGCACGTGCATCTGCTATTGCATCTGCAATGGACAGCGAGCATGATAACGCAGGAGCGGGTGTGAACATCCGTTCACTTTGAGTTACTGCACCACGAGTTCTGACCAGGGAAAACAATGGCCCGGCGGAGGCGCCTCGTCTGCCCTGCCGCGGCCGGACCGAGCTGCGGTGATGGGAGGGGCACGTGCCGGATCCATTGACGGTCGCGTCCGGCATCTCCGCCGTCGGGGCGCTCGTCTCGGCCTGGCAACTACACCGCCGGACCCTGCGCGCCGAGGCGGAGATCGCGCACCTGCAGGCCGAGTTGACAGCCGAGCGACACGCCGCCAGCCACGACCCGCTCACCGGGCTACCCAACCGGCGGGCGTTCTACCGGCTGGCCGCCACCCTGCTCACCGACGCCGAGGGCAAGCACCTGGTCGCCGTCGTCCTCGACCTCGACGACTTCAAACAGATCAACGACAGCTACGGGCACGCCGTCGGCGACCACGTGCTGATCAGCGTCGCCGAACGGCTCGCCGCCTTCGCCGGCGAGAACCTGGTCGCCCGACTGGGCGGCGACGAGTTCGCCGGGCTGCTCGCCGGCCCCACCCTGGACCGTCGGTGGATCGACCACTCGGCGCGGCGACTCAGCGAGATGATGGCCGCGCCGATCCAGCTCGGCACCCTCACCCTCCGGGTCACCGCCTCGGTCGGACTGGCACCGGTCACCTGCCCCAAACAGCTCGCCGAGGCGCTCTGCCAGGCCGACGCGGAGATGTACCGGGCCAAGGGCCTGACCGGCACCCGATCCGCCCGGCAGCTCGTCGCCGACTACTGAGACCCCACACCACTGAGATCCCAGGGCCGCCGGGTCCCGACGGCCCGACCGGCCCCGCCGGTCACGGAACCGAGGACGTGGTGACCGGGCCGAAGACGTGGTGACCGAGCCGAGGACGTGGTGACCGGGCCGAGGATGCGCCGCCCGGTGGACGGGGGTCAGCGCCAGCCGTACCCGGCCCGCAGGGCGGCTGCCACCCTGTCGAAACGGGACCGGTCCAGCACCGCCCCCTCCCGCCGGATGCCGTCCTCCCGCATCGTCAGGACCCGGTCCAGGCGTACCCAGCTGGGCCGGTTGTCCCGGTCCCACTCCCCCGGCCCCAGGGCCAGCCAGTGCCGCTGCCCGTCCCGGTCACCCTGGCTGGAGAGCATGAGGCCGAAGAGGGTACGGCTGTGTCGCCCCACCACCAGGACCGGGCGGTCCTTGCCCTGCTTGGGGTCGTCCTCGTACGGCACCCAGGTCCACACCACCTCACCCGGGTCGGCCTGGCCGTCCGGCTCCGGGGCGTAGGTCAGCTCCCGCCCCTGCAACGCCGTGACCTGACGGCCGCGGGCCACCTGGGCCGGGGTGGGTCCACCCCGCTGCCGGGGCAGGGTCGCCTCCCGGGCCACCCGACTGATCCTCGCCGCCACGTTCCTCAACAGACCTGCCACGACCGGGAGCCTAGTACCCCACCGCGTACGCACCCCGCCTGGCCGACCGTACGGTCGGGTGCCGGGACCGGGCGGGGTCCCGGACGGTTACCGTGACGGCATGGGCAACCCGACTCGCTGGGCCACCGACACCGGTCCGGAGCACTCGCAGTGGTACGTCGACCGGTTCCGCCAGCTGGCCGCCGAGGGCGCGGACCTGGCCGGGGAGGCCCGGCTGGTGGACGCCATGGTCGCACCGGGCACCCGGATCCTGGACGCCGGATGCGGCACCGGCCGGGTGGGGGCCGCCCTGGCCGCCCGGGGGCACACGGTGGTCGGGGTGGACGCCGACCCGGTACTCGTCGAGGCCGCCCGCGCC
>NZ_JBEPEQ010000205.1:0-4350 GCF_040300925.1 Micromonospora sp. NPDC000207 | reverse complement strand
CCCGTCGGGGAGGGCGGCGATGAAGTCGTGGGCGCCGATGGTCCGGGCGGCGTGCCGGACCGCCGAGTCGTCGGCCTCCGGGCGGCCGAACCGGATGTTCTCCGCCACGGTGCCGGTGAAGAGGTGGTTCTCCTGGGTGACCAGGACCACGGCGGCCCGGAGGTCGGCGTCGGCCAGGTCGCGCAGGTCCACCCCGTCGAGGTGGACCGACCCGGTGGTCGGGTCGTGGAACCGGGCCAACAGCTTGGCCAGTGTCGACTTCCCCGCCCCGGTCGGGCCGACCAGGGCGACTGTCTGCCCGGCGGGCACCGCGAGATCCAGTCCCGCCAGGATCGGCGCGTCAGGGCGGTACCCGAAGCCCACCGACCGGAACGTCACCGTGCCGCGCCCCGGGCCCGTCGGCAGCGACACCGGTCGGGCCGGTTCGGGGACCGCGGGGCGTTCGTCGAGAACCCCGGCCAGCTTCTCCAGGGCCGCCGTGGCCGACTGCAACGAGTTGTAGAACTGGCTCAGCTCCTGCATCGGGTCGAAGAACCGGCGTAGGTAGAGCAGGAACGCGGCGAGGACCCCGACTCCGGTCTGTCCGTCCAGCACCCTCAGGCCGCCGTAGCAGAGGACCACGGCGACAGTGACGTTGCCGATCACCTTGATGCCCGGCGAGTACGTGGCGATGAGCCGGAACGCCTGTCGGCTCGACATCCGGTAGTCGTCGTTGACGACAGCGAAGATCTCCTCGTTGCGTCGCTCCCGGCGGTACGCCTGCACCGCCCGGATGCCCCGCAACGACTCCACGAAGTGCACGATGACCAGGGCCACCGCCTCCCGGGTCCGGCGGTACGCGGCGGCCGACGAGCGGGCGAACCACCGTGACAGCCAGATCAGCGGCGGGAAGGCGAGCAGCGTCACCGCCGCCAGCGGCAGGTCCAGCCAGAGCAGGATCCCGGCGATCGAGACGACGGAGAGCCCGGCCAGGACCAGGCTGTCGATGCCCCCGTCGACGAGTTCGGCGATCGAGTCGAGGTCGCTGGTGAGTCGGGAGACCATCCGCCCCGACGTGTACCGCTCGTGGAAGGCCACGGAGAGGCGCAGGAAGTGCCCGTACACCCGTCGGCGCAGGTCGAGCAGGATGGCCTGGCCGATCCGGCTGGAGAGGGTGAGGAAGGCGCGGCGGGCCGCGTACTCGACGACGGCGGCGACGACGAACGCGGTGGCCACCGCCACCAGTGGGGTCACGTCACCGGCCCGCAGCGGCCCCACCGCCCGGTCGATTCCGAGCATCACCAGGTACGGCCCGGCCATCGCGGCACCGTTCTGGGCCAGCAGCAGGGCCACCGCCAACCCCAGCCGGGACCGGTGTGGACGCAGCAGGTCGCGGAGCAGGATCCGGCTGCGGCTCCTCAGCCGGGCCACTGCCTGCGGGGAGGTGTCCTCGGCGGTGCTGCGTTCGGCGTCCGGCTCGACGGCGACCCCCCGCCACCGGTCCGCCGGTGCCGCTTCCTCCCGGCCGCTGCCCCGCTGTGGGACGGCGGCGGTCACGACGCCACCAGACCCCGTCCGACCGGCTGCGTTCCGGCCGGTGGCTGTGGGTCCACCGGTTCCCGCACCGGGGTCGGGTCGGCGGTGAGCAACGTCCGGTACGCGGGCACCGTGGCGAGCAGCTCCGAGTGGGTGCCGACGGCGGTGATCCGCCCCCGTTCCAGCAGGGCCACCCGGTCGGCCAGGGCGATCGTCGAGGGGCGGTGCACCACCAACAGTGCGCTGGTGTCCCGCAGTACCCGCCGCAGGGCCGCCTCCACCTGCGCCTCGGTGTGCACATCGAGGGCGGAGAGGGGGTCGTCGAGAACCAGCAGCGACGGCCGACCGAGGACCGCCCGGGCCAGGGCCAGGCGCTGCCGTTGCCCGCCGGAGAGCGTCAACCCCTGCTCGCCGACCCGGGTGGCCAGGCCCCACGGCAGGTCGTACGCGAACTCCGCCCGGGCCAGCGCGAGGGCACCCCGGATCGCCTCCTCGTCGGCGTCCGGCCGCCCCAGGGTCAGGTTCTCCCGTACCGACATGGAGAACAGGGTCGGCTCCTCGAAGGCCACCCCGACCAGTCGGCGCAGGCACGCCAGGCGCAGGTCCCGCAGGTCGTGGCCGTCCAGGGTGATCCGCCCGCCGGTCACCTCCTGCAACCTCGGCACCAGGGAGAGCAGGGTGCTCTTGCCGCACCCGGTCGCCCCCACCAGGGCGAGGGTCTCGCCGGGTTCCACCGTCAGGTCCACCCCGCGCAGCACCGGGGCGGGGGCTCCCGGGTAGCCGAAGGTGACCCCCTCGAAGACCAGTCGACCGGCGACCTCGGCCCGGGTCCGCCGGATCGCGCGGGGGCGGTCGGTGATCGCCGGTCGGGTGTCCAGGACCTCCTGGATCCGGTCGGCGGCGGTCGCCGCCTCCTGCCCGTTGGCGATGATCCACCCGAGTGACTGGACCGGCCAGATCAGCATCAGTTGCAGGGTGACGAAGGCGACCAGCTCGCCGACGGTGAGCCGGTCCCGGGCGACCAGTGCCACCCCGGTCACCAGCACGGTGGCCAGGGTCAGGTTGGGCACCAGGTCGAACAGGGCTGAGGTACGGGCCAACAGCCGGGCCTTGTCGACGCCGGTGTCGTGCAGCGCCCTGGCACCGTCGGCGAACCGTCTCGACAGCTGCGGCCCCCGCCCGTACGCCTTCATGGTGTGCAGCCCGAGGGCGGTCTCCTCGACCAGGGTGGCCACGTCGCCCTGCTGGTCCTGCATCCGGCGGGACGCCGCGTGGTAGTGCCTGGCGAACCGGCGACTGATCAGGAACAGCGGCACCGCGCTGGCCGCCACCAGCAGCCCCAGCGCGGGGTGCAGCCGGATCAGCAGGACCACCACCGCCGCGTAGGTGACCAGGTTGAGGATCAGGAAGAACAGCCCGAAGGAGAGGAACCGGCGCAGCACCGACAGGTCGCTGGTGGCCCGGGAGAGGAGCTGACCGGAGCGCCACCGGTCGTGGAAGCTCGTCGGCAGGCGCAGGAGGTGGGCGTAGAGGTCGGCGCGCAGCGTCGCCTCCATCCCGACCGAGGAGGCGGCCTGCATCCACCGGCGGACGAAGACCAGGAGCGCCTCGACCAGCCCGAGCAGCAGGACCAGGGCACCGAGGCCGAGCAGCCCGCCCGGTTCGCGGCGGGCCACCGGCCCGTCCACCACCCGCTGCACCAGCAGGGGTACGGCGAGACTCGCCCCGGTCGCCGCGAGGGCCGCGACCAGGAGCCACCCGAACTCGGCGGCGTACGGACGCAGGTAGGTGCGCAGCCGCAAGAGGTTCGCCAGCCGTCCCCGCCCGCCCGGTGTGGGCTCGTCCCGGGTGGAGCCCGCCCTCGGAGCGGGCGGGTGCGGGTCGGCACTCGCCCCCGGGACGCCGTCGCGCTCCGCAGGCACACGATGACGGTATCGGCAAATCCCGTCGGTCCGGTTGTCAGCTTGTTGTCATCGGCCGCTCATGCCCGAGAAGCCACTTCTTCACCGGCAGACCCCACCGGTATCCGCCGAGTGTCCCGTCGGTGCGCAGGACCCGGTGGCAGGGGACGAAGAGAGCAGCCGCGTTGCGGGCACAGGCCGCCGCCGCTGCCCGGACCGCGAGGGGTCGCCCGGCCAGGGCGGCGTACCCGGTGTAGGTGACCGGTTCGCCCGGCCCCACCTCGCGGAGCACCTGCCAGGCGTGGGCGGTGAAGGGCCCGTCGGTGTGCTGCTGCACCGGCACGGCGTCGACGGCGGTCAGGTCCCCGGCGAGGTACGCGTCGAGCGCGGCGGTGACCGGGCCGAGGTCGGGCCGGTGCCGCAGCGGCCCCCGCAGACTCGCGTGCACCAACGGGACCAGCTCCTGCGGTTCGGCGGTGAATCCGGCCGCCCGGACGGCCCCGGTCGGCCCGACCAGGACTGTCAACGGCCCGGTCGGGGTGGTGTGTACGGCGTAGTCGATCGGTTCGGTGTTCATGCCGCTCTCCAGAGTCGGACGGTCGCGTACGACCGCCAGGGGCGCCAACTGTCGGCGTACGGGTCGAGGGTCGACGGGGTGTGGGGCAGGCCGAGCGCGGCGGCCCCCCGGCGTACCGTCGGGTCGGTGCCGAGGAGGACGTCCGGGTCGCCGAGGGCACGCATCGCCACGTACCCGACGGCCTTCGGGTCGATCCCCGGTATCGCCGCGAGCCGCCGGAGGGTCTCCGTCCGGTCGCCCCCCGGCCGCAGGTCGAGGGTCCCGTCGGCGCAGCCGATGTAGCGAAGTACCTGATGGAGCAGTACCGGACCCCGGACGGGCGGACCCTCGCCGGGTCGCTGGACGCCCTGCTGCGCC
>NZ_JBEPEQ010000204.1:0-4409 GCF_040300925.1 Micromonospora sp. NPDC000207 | reverse complement strand
GGCCCGGGTGTGTTTTGCGGGTGGGGTTTCTCCCCCGGGCGGGGGGCCCCCGCCCGCCGGGGGGGTCGATCCACTGCGACCCCTCCCGCCCCGCCCGGGGCCGCCGCGTTGCAGCGGTGCGTCGCTGTCGACCCGGCCACCTTCGTCGCCACCCACTGGGGACGTACCCCACTGCTGTCCCGGGCCGCGGACCTCCCCGGCCCGACGGGCTTCACCGACCTGCTCAGCCCCGCCGACGCCGACGAACTCCTCAGTCGCCGGGGCCTGCGTACCCCGTTCCTGCGGGTGGCCCGCGACGGTCAGCTGATCCCGGCGGCGCGGTACACCGGCGGCGGGGGTGCCGGTGCCGAGATCGGCGACCAGGTCCTCGACGAGAGGATCCTCCAGCTGTACGCCGACGGCGCCACCCTGGTCCTACAGGGACTGCACCGGACCTGGCCGGCGCTGATCGACTTCACCCGGGACCTCGGTGCCGCCCTGGTCCAGCCGTTGCAGGTGAACGCCTACCTGACCCCGGCCGGGAGCCAGGGCTTCGCCACCCACTACGACACCCACGACGTCTTCGTCCTCCAGGTCGACGGCCGCAAGCACTGGCGGATCCATCCCCCCGTGCTGGTCGACCCGTTGGAGCGGCAGCCGTGGGGCGGCCGGGCCGACGAGGTCTCCGCCACCGCCGAGGGTGCCGCAGCGCTCGACGTCGTCCTCGAACCCGGTGACGCCCTCTACCTTCCCCGTGGCTGGCTGCACAGCGCCCAGGCGCAGGAGTCCAGCTCCCTGCACCTGACCGTCGGGATCCGGGCGCTGACCCGGTACGCCCTGGTCGAGGAGCTGCTAGCGCTCGCCGCCGAGGACCCCAGGCTCCGCGCCGGGCTGCCGTTCGCCACGGACGTCGCCGATCCCGACGCCCTCGAACCGGAGTTGGCCGAGACCGTCGAGGCGCTGCGCGACTGGCTGTCCCGGGCCGACCCGCAGGCGGTGGCCGCCCGGCTGCGCCAGCGGGTGTGGCCCGCCGCCCGTCCGGCCCCGATCCGTCCCCTGGCCCAGGCCGCCGCGGTGGCCGACCTGACCACCGACACCCGCCTCACCGTCCGGCCCGGGCTGCGTCGGCAGCTCACCCACTCCGCCGACGGCCGGGTCACGCTCCTGCTGTCCGACAGGTCGCTGACGTTCCCGGCGCTCTGCGAACCGGCGCTGCGGGCGTTCCTCGACGGTGCGCTCACCCGGGTCGGGGACCTGCCGGGCCTGGACGACGCCGACCGGTTGGTCCTGGCCCGCCGGCTGCTCCGGGAGGCCGTCGCCGTACCCGCCTGACGGCCGCGTCCCCGAGGTCGTCCGCTGCGGTGACCTCGGGCGGCGAGGCGGTGACCCGGCGGGGTGTGCGGTCGGCACGTGGCCCGGCGGGTGTCAGCGGCCGACAGCCAGCAGCAGGGCCGTGCAGGCCAGCCCGGCGATCAGCACCACCGCCATCGGCCGGGGGCCGAACACCGCGTGTCGACGGTCCGCCACCCGCTTGGCCGGTACCAGACCGATCAACGGCCCGAGCAGGGTCACCACCAGCGCCAGCACCGGCATCCCGACCGCCAGGTCCCCGCCGGAACTCTCCCCGAACTCGCGGGCCACCGCGCCGAGGGCGTACGCCAGGACCGCCCCGAACACGCCGCAGACAGCGAGCACCGGGTTGGCCGAGGACGGCATCTCACCGGGCTGCCCCACCCGGTCCAGCAGCTCCCGTACGCCCTGCAACAGGTGGACCGGGTCGCCGGAGGCGTCGCGGTTCGCCCCCGGTGGCGCACCCGCCCGGCGTCCACCCCCCAACCGGTCGCGCAGCTGCTGCCACAGGTGCGCCGCCTCACCGTCCACCCGCTCCAGCAGCTCCCGGGCCGCCTCGGCCTCCTCCTCGGCCCGCCGCAGCTGTTCGGTGGCCTCCGCCACCGCCCGGTCGGCGGCGGCGCACTGCTTGTCGTACCAGGTGTGGGCCTCCTGCCGCTGGGTGTGGACCCGTGCCGTCAGCTCGGCCAACCGACGGACCTGCGCGGCGTACGTCTCGCTGGGCACCGGTTCGTTCATCGGGCCGGTCCGTAGGGGATGATGACCTGCCCGGTCCGGTGTACCGACCTGTCGAAGAAGAGTCCACGCCACGGGCGGGGGTACCAGTCCGGGCCGCCGGTGCCCGGGTAGAGCGAGGAGCCCAACTCGCCTCCCTGCACGTCCAGCGCCACCCAGGCGCCGATCTGGTCGGTGCGGGCCGCCGGGCCGCCGAGGTCCACCCGCATCCGGGCCACCCCACGCCACCAGGCCAGCACGTGGGTACGCCGCTCCGGCCCGTCGTGCAGGATCCGGCGCAGCTGCTCCAGACCGGTCCGGCCACCGACCCGGCCCGCGAGCTGCCCGGCCGCCGCGTCGACGGCGAACAGCAGCAGGTAGTGCGGCCGAGCGCCGGAACCCGCCCGGGACAGCCCCTCGGCGGTCTCGGCCATCAGCTCCGGCACCGTCTCCTCGTCGTACCAGGCGGCGTCGTCGGCGAGTTCCCCGTACAGCTCCCGGGCGGCCGGGTCGGCATCCGGGTCCAGGCAGGCGATGGAGAACCGGGCCTCCCCGGGACGGTGCTGACGGGCCAGGGACCGGGCGGCGGCGTCCAGGACCGCGCACGCCTCGTCGACCCGGGTCCCGATCACCGCCAGGTTCCGCCCCGGGGCCCGGGGCAACCGCAGCACCGCCGACCGGGCCTGGACGTCGATGATCTCCCCGAGGACGGCGACCGGGGTACGGCGTTCACCCTCACCCGGGCGCAGCGCCCGGAAGTCCGGTGCCTCGGTCAGTCGGGGGATCGCGTCACCGTCGAAGAGCCGGGCCGGGGCGGCGTCCTCCGGGCGCATCCGCCACAGCCGGTGCTGGAGTTCGCTCCAGCTCTCCCAGTCACTCGCCGACGGGATCCGGGCCACCTGGTTGCCCTCGGCCATCCCCGACTCGGCGTTGACCACCGCGTGGTGTCGGGGCAGGGTCTGCGCCGCGTCGTTGCGTTCGGCCAGGATCCGCAGGGCCTTGGGCAGCGCGATCCGCAGGGTGAACTGGGCGACCAACGCCGGACGTCCCCACAACGCCTCGATGCCCCGCACGTCCTGGGAGGCCAGGACCAGGTGGATGCCCTGGGAACGACCCCGTCTGGCCAGGTCCTCCAACAGGTCGGCGGCCTCCCTGGCCACGACGTCCCGACCGGCCAGCAGCATCTGGAACTCGTCCACCACGGCGACGATCCGGGGCCACCGGCCCTGCGGGTCCACGGTACGCAGCTCGGAGAGCTTGGTGACCTCGTGCTTCTTGGCGGCGTCGGCCCGGCGGCGCAACTCCTCGGCGAGGAACCGGAGCAGGGCGAGGCCGAACTCCCTGTCGGTGTTGACGTTGATCCCGACCAGCCGCATGTGCGGCAGCCAACTCGGGTCCCGTCGGCCCTGGGCGAACCGGGCGAAGGACACCCCCTCCTTGAAGTCGAGCAGGTAGAACTCCAGCTGGTCGGGGGAGTAGCGGGAGGCCAGGGCACCGATCCAGGCGAAGATCAGGTTGGTCTTGCCGGTCCCGGAGGGGCCGCCGATCAACGCGTGCGGAGGGTAGTCGCCGAGGCTGAGCTGCACCTGACGGCCGTTCGGGGCGGCACCGATCGGAGCGGTCAGGCCGTTCGCCGAGTCCTCCTGCCAGAACTGCTCGACCGGGGGGAGCAGCTCGGCGAAGGGCGCCGGGGGAGGACCGGCGTTGACGGTGGCCGCCACCGCCCGACAGGTCTCGGTCACCAGCGTCGCCGGGGGCGGCGGGTCGAGGCGGGCCGGCAGGCCCGGCGGGTCGCCGACGCGTACCCCCTCCGGCTCGACCACGATCCGGGTCACCGTCTGGTGCTCCGGCAGCGGCACCCCCCGGACCACCAGGTGCACCCCGCACGTCGCGCCGGTGCGGACCACCCTGTCGAGTTGGCTGCGTTCGTGGCGGCTGAGTTCGTCCCCGCCGAGCAGGACCGCCACCCGCCACGGCTCGGGTCGACGGCCGGTGGCGGCGGCCAGCTCCCGCAGCGAGGCGTACTCCCCGGCGAGCACCGTCTCGTTGATCCGGCGGATCTGCTCCACCAGGTCGTCGAGCAGCCGGCCCAGCCCGCCGGGACCGACGAAGGTGAGCAGCCCGGCGGAGGTCAGCGGGGCGAACCCGGCCAGCCCGCCGCCGAGCTGGTCCGGGTCGTAGCCGACCAGCCGTACCGTGCCGGGGTCGGCTTGCCCGAGGCTGCGCAGGAGCAGCGCCGGGACCACCGGTTCACCGCCGGCCAGCTCCGCGCCGGACAGGTGCACGTGCCCTGCGTCCAGCAGCGGCACCAGGGCCGGCACCGGCTCCGCGCCGGGGATGCGCAGCGTCCCGATCCGGACCGCCCC
>NZ_JBEPEQ010000203.1:0-4465 GCF_040300925.1 Micromonospora sp. NPDC000207 | reverse complement strand
GCCGCCCGGGGCCGGGCGTCGGTCGGACCGGCCGTCGGTCGGGGGGCGTCGGTCGCCCCCGGGAACCCCGGCGGTCAGCCCAGCTCGGGGAACCAGAGCGCGATCTCCCGCTTGGAGCTGTCCGGGGAGTCCGAGGCGTGCACCAGGTTCTCCCGGTTGGACAGGGACAGGTCACCCCGGATGGTGCCGGCGGCGGCCCTGCGCCCGTCGGTGACGCCGATCATGGTCCGCACCACGTCGATCACCTGGTCACCGGAGAGCACCAGGGCGACCAGCGGCCCGGAGGTCATGAACGTCTTCAGCGGCGGGTAGAACGGCTTGTCGACGTGCTCGGCGTAGTGCTGGTCGGCGAAGTCCCCGTCCAGGGTCCGCGTCTGCATGGCGTCGATCCGCAGCCCCTTGCGCTCGAAGCGGGAGACGATCTCGCCGACCAGACCCCGACTGACGGCGTCGGGCTTGATCAGGACGAGCGTGCGCTCGTCGGAGCTGCTGGTGGACACGCTGGGTTCCTCCTGTACGCGGAAGGCGGCTCGGCTGGGTACGGTCAGCGTAGCGACCCGGTCCGGTCACCGAAGCGGCGGCTACTCTTCCGCTCCGTCGTCGATGCGGCCTAGCCTGGTCCCGACCCCTGGGAGGTCCACTGTGGCGACTGGCGGAAACCGACCCATCGCGCCGGTGCGCAGGCTGATCGCCGCCGTGCTCGGTACCGTGGCGGCCTTCGTTGTCGTGTTCGGCCTGGGCATGACGAGCTGGGCCATCGTGGCCCTCGGTGTCGCCATCCTGGCGCTGGCCATCGCGTTGGCCACGGTCCGTGGAGGTGGCCGTACCTGGGTGGTCGGGATCGGACACGTGCACAGCACCTCCGAACCACCCACCCAGTACGCGTTCGGCCGGTGCGAGCTGCAACTGATGATCGACGCTCCGGGCATGCCGCCCCGGTCGAAGAAGATCGTCGAACCGCGGGTTCCGGTGGCCAAGTGGCCCACTGTCGGGCAGGCCCTGCCGATCCGGGTGGCCCTCGACGACCACCGGCACGTCCGGGTGCTCTGGGACGAGGTGGCGACCCACACCGAGGCCGCCGCCGCCGACCTGCCACCGGAGTTCGCCGTCGTCGCCGCCGAGCCGGTCGACGAGATGCTGATCCAGCAGGAGGCGCCCCCGTGGGCCGGGCGGACCGACGACGACTTCCGGGACGAGTTCGGCACCGACTTCCGGGACGCCTACCACGACGGGTTCGGTGACCAACCGACCGTCGACCCGATCCTGGACGATCCGGGTCAGCACCCCGAGCGGCGCAGGACCGTGGTGGTCCACCAGCGG
Source organism: Micromonospora sp. NPDC000207 (assembly GCF_040300925.1). NCBI lineage: Bacteria > Bacillati > Actinomycetota > Actinomycetes > Micromonosporales > Micromonosporaceae > Micromonospora > Micromonospora sp. NPDC000207. The sequence goes on along the minus strand of NZ_JBEPEQ010000203.1, from coordinate 3,145 downwards.
CCCGGCGGCCCGAAGGTGGTGGAGGGCACCCTGGTCGAGCAGCCGAGTGACCCGACCCTGCCCCGTCGGGCCACGCCCACCCCCCGTACTCCGTCGGAGGACCCGGTCGACCCGGACGCCACCCTCGACCGACCGGCCGGGGAGCAGACCACGACGACCGCCGCAGCCGGTCTCGACGACGCGTACCTCGACCCGGCGGACCTCGCCCCCCGCCCCCGCTCGGAGCAGCCTGCCGACGCCGTCCCGGACCGGCGCCCGGACGAGCCCACCCGGCCGGTCGGCACCGCCCCGGACTCACGCACGGAGGAGCCGACCCCGCCGGTCGACGCACCGGGACCCGAGGCGACCCCGGTCGCGTCCCGGTCGGAGCCCTCGCCGTCGAACGACGGCCCTGCCCCGTCGGCGGAGCCCGGGCCCGGCACCGGGGAACGGACCGACACCCCCACCTCGGCCGCCCCCGCTCCCTCCTCGGACGACCCCACCGTCGACTCCAACGACCCCACCATCGGCTCGGACGACCCCACCGTGCCGATCGACACCATCGTCCCGCCGACCGCCCCGGCACCAGGGCAACGCACCGACGAACCGTCCGCCGCTGCCCGGACCACGCCGCCGCCCCGTAGCACCGAACCGTCCACGGCTGCCCGGACCACGCCGCCGCCTCGTACCGCCGAGCCGTCCACGGCTGCCCGGCCTGCACCGACGACCAGCACCGACGATCCGGACTTCGACCCGATCGACCTGGCGCTGGACGACCCCGCCCCCGACCGGGAACACCCGGACACCGACTCCGACGTCGGTGCCGACCACCTCGACGCGGCGATCTTCGGGTACGCCCCGGAGGACCCCGGGGCCGACTCCCCCGACCTGGACACCGGCGCTCCGATCGCCGGCGTCGGGATCACCGTGCTGGTCACCGACCTGGACCGGTCCCTGGAGTTCTACCGGGACGTCCTGGGCTTCACCGAGGTGGACCGGGGATCCGGCAACGCCGTGCTGGCCTCCGGGACCACCCGGCTGGTGCTACGGGAGGTCAGCGAGGCGGCCCCGATCAGCCGTCGACTGGTCCACGTCAACCTCGAGGTCAACGACATCCAGGCGGCCTACGAGCGGCTGCGGGACACCGGGCTCCGGTTCACCTACGCCCCTCGGGTGGTCAACCGGGGCACCAAGCTGGAGGTGTGGGCTGCGGCGTTCCGTGACCCCGACGGGCACGGCATCGCCCTGACCCAGTGGCGGGCCCTCACCGGCGCCTGACCGGCAGACCGGTCACACCCCGGGGGCGGCCGACCCGCCCCCGGGGCCGAGGATCACCCGCCGAACGTGCAGGGCGTACGCCCACACCAGGGCGAAGATGACCCCGAGCACGAACAGTGACCAGTGCAGGAACCCGCCCAGGATCAGTACGCCCTGCAACACCGTGCCGGCGTGCCAGGCCCACGGCCGGCGCATCAGTCCGGCGAGCACCACCGCCACCACGGCGATCCCGACGAACAGACCGATGGTGGCTCCGCTGAGGTCCCCGCCGAGCACCCGGATCGGCTGGATGCCCAACAGCAGGACGAAGGCCTCCAGGCCGAGGGTGGCAGCCCCGAGTCCCCGTACCGCCCCCTCCGGGTTGCGCAACCCCGACCGACGCTCCCCCGGGCCGGACTGCCCCAGCCCCGGCTGCCCCAGCCCCGGCTGCCCCGGGCCGGACTGCCCTGGACCGGACTGCCCCAGCCCCGGCTGCCCAGAGCCCGGCTGATCCGGGGCGGTCATCGCTTGAGCAGCCGGCGGGCGTCGGCCACTGTCACCACCGACCCGGTGATCAACACACCCACTCCGCTGAGTTCACCCGGCACGTCGGACTCGGCGGCGGCCACCGCCGCCTCGATCGCGTCCGGCATCTCCTCGGCGATCTCCACCCGGTCCGGGCCGAAGATCTCGACGGCCAGGGTGCCGAGCTGCGCGGCGGGCATCGCCCGAGGCGAGCTGTTGCCGGTGACCACCACCTGGTCGAGCACCGGCTCCAGAAGCTCCAGCAGGCTGGAGGCATCCTTGTCGACGAGGACACCGAGCACCCCGACCAGCTTGCTGAACGCGAACTCCTCCTGGATGGCGGTGACAGTGGCGGCCATCCCCTGCGGATTGTGGGCGCCGTCGAGCAGGACCGTCGGCGCGGTCCGGACCTTCTCCAACCGCCCGGGCGAGCTGGCCGTGGCGAAGCCCTCCCGAACGGTCTCCACGTCCAGTTGTCGCTTCGTCCCCGCACCGAGGAACGCCTCGACCGCCGCCAGCGCCACGGCCGCGTTCTGGGCCTGGTGTGCCCCGTGCAGCGGTACGAAGATCTCCTCGTACACCCCGCCGAGGCCCTGGAGGGTGAGCACCTGACCGCCGACCGCCACCGACCGGCGCAGCACGCCGAACTCGGCACCCTCCCGGGCGATCGTCGCGCCCACCTCGGCGCAGCGTTCCAGGATCGGTCGGGCGGCCTCGTCGTCCTGCGCCGCGCAGACCACAGTCGCCCCGAGATGGATGATCCCCGCCTTGGCCAGCGCGATGTCCTGGATCGTGTCGCCCAACCACTCGGTGTGGTCGAGCCCGATCGGGGTCAGCACGCAGACCCCGGCCTGGAGGACGTTCGTGGCGTCCTCGGCCCCACCGAGCCCCACCTCGACCACCGCGATGTCGACCGGGGCGTCGGCGAAGGTCGCGAAGGCCAGCGCCGTGGTCATGTCGAAGTAGGTGAGCGGCTCGGCGGAGCGCTCGTCCACCAGCCCGGCCAGCGGGGCGACCTCTCGGTAGGTGGCGGTGAACCGCTCCTCGTCGACAGGCTCACCGTCGAGGCTGATCCGTTCCCGGACGGTCTCCAGATGGGGGCTGGTGTACCGGCCGGTGTGCAGGCCGAAGGCGCGCAACAGGGAGTCGATCATCCGGGCGGTCGACGTCTTGCCGTTCGTCCCCGTCAGGTGGATCGACGGGTACGCCCGCTGGGGGCTGCCGAGCAGGTCCAGCAGGCTCTCGATCCGGTCCAGCTCGAAGACCATCCGGGTGAATCCCCGCCCGGCCAGTTCGGCCTCGACGGCGGCGAAGTCGGCGCTCCCGGCCCGGGGCCCCCGGGGAGGGCGGGGGGGGGCGGGGGGGGGGCCCAGCCCACCCCGCC
>NZ_JBEPEQ010000202.1:0-4513 GCF_040300925.1 Micromonospora sp. NPDC000207 | reverse complement strand
CGCCGGGCGGGTCCCCCGCGTCGTCGGCACGTCGGGTGGAGGCGGGGTCCCCGCCGCCCTGCCTCGGGATGAACCGGGTGGCGTCCACGTCGGACCGGGGCAGCACCCCGGTGGCCTCCGGGTCGTCGCGCCGGATCACCCCGGTGGCCTCCGGGTCGTCCCGGTGGATCACGCCGGTGGCCTCCGGGTCGTCGGTCGCCGCGGAGCCGGAGGCGGTGATCACGCCGGTGGCCTCCGGGTCGTCGTCGCGTCGGATGACGGTGGTGGCCTCCGGGTCCACCGCCGGCATGACGGTGGTCGACCCGGGGTCGGCGGTACGGATCACACCGGTGGCCTCGGGGTCCTCCCGGTGGATCACCGTGGTCGCCTCGGGGTCCTGGTCGGCGGCGACCGCGAAGGCCGGGGTCGAGGCGCCCCAGAGCGAGTCGCCGGTGGGCTCGGCCGGGGCCGGGGTGGGCTCCGACGCCTGCCTGCGCTGCTCCTGGTCGGCCTCCCGCTGGGCCTGGTAGGCGCGGGCGTGCGAGACGATGGCCCGCGACTCCTGCTCGACCTGGTTGAGCCAGCCCTCCCACCGGTACTGCATCGGCTTGATCAGCCCGCCGCCGACGCCGACGACGAGGATCCCACCGACGGTGGCGAGGACGGCGACGAGCACCGGCGTGGTGACCGAGGTGGCGATGCCGACCTGGTTCAGGGCGGCGATGACGCCCAGCCCGAGAATGAACCAGGAGGCGGCCCGGGCGAGCATCCGACCGTAGGAGAGGCCGTCCAGCGCACTGGCGACGAGGTCCTTGACCGCGTTGGCGATGGCCGCCGCGACCACGATGATCACGATGGCGACGAACGCCCGGGGCAGCCAGGCGACGACGGAGGCGATCAGGTCGGAGATCGGGTTCGGACCCCAGACCCCGAAGGCGAGGTAGAGGGTGAGCAGCAGCACCCCGTAGTAGGCGAGTTTGGCGACGATGTCGCTGGCGTCGAACCGGGACCGGGCGAGCAGGCTGCGGATGCCACCGCGCTCGACGGCACGGTCGAAGCCGACCCGGGCGAGCCCCTTCCCGACCAGCTTGAGCACGGCCTTGGCGAGCAACCAGCCGGCGACCAGGATCGCCACGAAGGCCAGGGCCTTCGGCAGGAACAGCAGTACGGCGTGGAACGCATCCCCCACGGCGTCTCCGACGGACATAGAGCGGGCCCCTCCGAACAGGTCGAGCAGACAGTAGTGGGCAATCTTCCCCGACGGCGAACCGGACAAACCATGAGGGTCGCCGCAGGCCGTGACGATCCACTGTGCATCGGTCGCCGCCCGCCCCGCCCCCGCGTCACCGGGCCGGTGTTCAGGCAGCTCACAGGCGTCCCTCTCGTTACGGCAACGTTTCCGGAAACCTCCTCCGAGGTTCTTGACACTCCGGTCGGGGCGTCCCTATGGCGCAGAAGCTCACCACCCTGTCGGAGGACTTCGCCCGACAGGGGGTGTCGGTCAGCACCGAGGTGGTGTCGAAGGAGGTGGTGCCGGCGCCCCCCGCGCTGGCCACCCTGTTGGACCTGCGCCCCGGGCAGTCGGTGCTCCGGTTGGAGCGGCTCCGGTCCACCAGCTCCGGTCCGGTGGTCTGGCTCGTCAACTACGTACGGACCGACCTGGCCCCCGGTCTGGAGCAGGCCGACCTGGCCGACCGGTCCCTGTTCGGACTCCTGGAGAACGAACACGGGCTCAAGATCAGCTCAGGTCGGCGTACCTTCACCGCCACCGCCGCCACCGGGCGCGTGGCGCAGGCGTTGGGTGTGCCGGAGAACTTCCCGTTGCTCTACCTGGAGCAGATCACCTATCTCGACGACGGCCGGGCGATCGAATACTCCGACGTGTGGATCCACAGCGAGCGGATGCGGGTCACCTCCCTGCTGTCCCGACGCTGAGCCCCGTCGCCCCGGGCCGGTGCCCGGCCGCGGCGACCACCGCCGCCGGCACCCCGGCCCGGAGCCGTCCGACGAACACGCTCCGAGCCCGGTGCCGACAGGTCGGGTTCTCCGGTCACCGCCCCAGGGCGTGTCCCGCCGCGCTGGTGTTGCCCCATCCCTGGTACGGCATCGACGGCCCCGATCCAGGGCCAGGGCCAGGGCCAGGACCACGGCTCTGCTCCGGACTCGGGTAGTAGCCGGATCCTGCCGCGAGCGCCCGGGCAACGTCCTGCGCCCCCAGCTCCGCACCCTTCACCGTCACCGCGCCGGTCAGCCGCCCGACCGCTTGCGAATACTCCTCGCCTTTGGCCGCCACCCGCGCGGCGGTGGTGCCCAACTGAATGTGCCTCGCCGCCTTGTATTCGTTCTCTTCACGGTCCCCGTGAGGAATGCCCGCCCTGTCCAGCACCCGTTCGCGCCGTCTCATCGCCTGCTCCCCCTCCCGGGTCAGGTAGTGGGCCGTACCACTCACCGTGGAGCTTTCCCCGGGCGGCCCGACGTGCGTGAGGGTGTACGAGAAGACGGTGTGTCCCGGGTTGATGTACGCCGGCGCCAACAGGCGATTCCTACGGTCTACCTGCGCCAGCTGATGATAGGCATAACCGTCAGCGCCGCTGGTGAGCGCCGCCTGCTCAAGATTGTAGTGCGACCTATAGGTGGATAACCTTTCCTCCACATCATTGAGCTCCCTCCGCACGTCCGGATCCTGCATCAACGCCTGCCGGCTCTCCGGCGTCAGGGGATCGACGTAAGCCTGGACGACCTCAGGTGACAGATAGCTGCGGAGCGCCGCGACGTCATCCACGGGCTGGGTCAAAAGGTCCACTACATCCTCCAGGGGTCCATGGCCGACAGGGCACCCTGTCGGCACTTCCACGCCCCTTGACAACGCCTGTCGAACCACTTCCGTTCAGAGACCCGGATCACAGTCACCGAAAAGCCCGCCCCCGCAGTCGGCCGAACTCCGACAGCCAATTCAGGGCGAGCGATTCAAAACGCATCGCGATCCGGTTTGATCACATTCGGTAATCCCCTGATCACTCATCACGATCTACAATGTGATCAATCAGTCACGAATGACGATTGACGGCCACCCACCAGCGTGTTAATCGCACACCTTTCCGGCGGGCGGTAATGCCGGAAAACACCTTTCCTCCACTCGGAGACCGACGGTGACAAGGGCGTGACACATTGCCGATTCTCGTTGGATACTGTCCGCCGCCACGCGCCACCTACGGACGTCGGATCCCCACGTCCCGGCGCTGACGGAAAGGAATGTCACGTGAAACGGGACCACGCGGCCGTGCTGCCGGGCGAGGGTGCCACCGACTACGCGCGATACATGCGAACCGACGAACTCCTCGGCCTGCAACGACGGCCAGCGGAGATGATCCACCGCGACGAACTGCTCTTCCAGGTGGTGCACCAGTCCACCGAGTTGTGGCTCAAGCTCGCCGCGTCCGAACTGACCGAGGCCGTCGCCCGGATCCGGGCCGGACGACCGGAGGAGGCCGAGCCGCTCCTGACCCGAGCCACCCTGGGCATCCGGCTGGTCACCGACCAGCTGGAGATGTTCGGCCACCTCTCCCCGGTGGACTTCCAGGCGATGCAACCGGCGCTGGGCAACGGTTCCGGTGCCGAGTCACCCGGCTGGCGCCACGTCCAGACGACCAGCCGACAGCTCGGCATCGCCTTCGCCGACCTGCTCGCCGAGCGCGACCTCGACGCGACCCGACTGTCGCGACTGGATCCGGTCGACGGGCTGCACCGGCTCGCCGAGGCGATGCGGGAGTTCGACGAGCGGGTGGCCCGCTGGCGGGTGGAGCACTACCGGGTCGCGCTCCGGGTCGGCGGGCACGCTCCGGCCGGCACCCCGGGCAGTCCCGCGACCATGCTGGCCAAGCTCGTCGCGCACCGGTTCTTCCCCGAACTGGGGCGGACCGCGGAGGCCACCGCCGCACCGGCCGACCCCCTCGCCTCGGTCACCGGCAACTGACCCGTCCCGCAGTCAACCGATCTCCCCTCCCTCGTGTTCGACGAAACGAAATGCCGAGGTGCGCTTCGTGCGCGAACTGACCCGGTGGCTCTCCGAATCGGCCACCGCCGCAGATTTCCCCTACTCCCCCGTGTTACACCGGTTCCATTCGGTCGGTAAACACTTCGTCCCCGACGACCTGCTCGTCGACCTGGACCGGATCCGTCGACACCTACCGGCGACGACGACTGTCGAACCGGCGTCGGCCCGGCTGCTCCGCGACTTCCTCGACGTGGCACTGGACAAGTGGGACGGCCGGTACGACTACCGCAGCTACCTGGCGTTGCCGGTGCTCCGGCTCGCCGGCGGCGACACCGACGACCACCCAGGGGACCCCGTCGCCCACCCACTGGACACCGACGGCCGTCCCGGGGACACCGTCGGCCACTCCGGCAACGCCGACGGCCACCCCGGCGACTCCGCACCGGGCGGCGACCCGGGCAGCGCCCGCCGGGACCGTGACCTGCTCCTGGTCCGCGCCGAGCATGCCGTGCAGCAGCTCCGCCCGGCGGGGCAGCTGCA
>NZ_JBEPEQ010000201.1:0-4685 GCF_040300925.1 Micromonospora sp. NPDC000207 | reverse complement strand
CTCGGCGGGCGGGGGGTGATGGCGGCCCGGTGGTTGGCGTTCGCCCGTACGCTCGCGCCCCGGCTGGCCGGGGCGGCCGGGATGCCGTACCGGCGGTTCCTGCCGTGGAACGTCGCCGGGGCGGCGACCTGGGTCACCGCCTCGGTGCTGGCCGGGTACCTGGCCGGGGAGTCGTACGCGACGGTGTCCCGGTTGTTGGGTCAGGCGACCGGGGCGCTGCTGGTCCTGCTGGGGTGCCTGGTGGCGATCGTGCTGGTCGGCCGGTGGTTGGGCCGTAACCCGGACCCGGTCCGTGCCCTGCTGGCCCGGGCGGCGGGGCTGCCACCCGTACGGTGGCTGCGCAACCGGTACGGGGTGTTGTTCTTCCTGGTGTCGATGCGGGTGGGGCCGGCCTGGACGGTGGTGGTGAACCTGGTGGCCGGGTTGGCCCTGCTGTTCGCTGCCGGGTTCGTGGTGACCTGGCTGTTCGACACGGTGGTCCGCTACAGCGGGCTGGGTGGGGTGGACGGGGCGATCGCCGGGTGGTTCGCCGATCGGCGTACCCCGCACGCTGTGGAGGTCACCTCGGCGGTGGTGTCAGTGGTGCGGGGTTCGGTGCTGATCGTGGTGGTGGCTGTGGTGGCCGCGGTGTCGACGTGGCGGAGCCGGTCGTGGCGGGGTGATCTGCTCGGCGTGCTCGGTACGGCCGGGGCGTTCGTACCGCTTGTGGTGTTGGCGGTGGTGGCCCGGCTGACCGGTCCGGACCAGGACGGTCCGGTGTTCGCGTCCGAGCAGGCGGTGGTCACGGCCGGGCTGTGCACGCTGGCCTGGCTGGCGGTGCGGGGGGTCCGGTGGCCGGTGGCGGTGGCGGTGTGGACCGGGGCGGTGGTCGGTGTGGTGGGGGTCGGGGTGGCCCGGCTGTACCTGGGGTCGGGGTCGGTCAGCGGGATGGTGACGGCGATCCTGCTCGGTGCGGCGTGGCCGACGGTGTTCATGGTGGCGTGGGCGACCCGGGCCCGGGTGGTCCCGGGGGTGCCGCCGGACACCACAGTGCGGGACGGGGCCGTCGTCGGTGGACCGGACGGGTGCTCCCCGGGCCGGGTCGCGGGAGTGGATGGCCGGGTCGCGGGAGCGGACGGGGTCGAGGGGGTGCGGTGAGGTGGGCCGGGGCCGGGGCCGGTCGGCCCCGGCCCACCCCACTACCCGGTCAGTCCCGGTGGGTGACCGACTCGGGGGTGGGGCCGGTGTCGGTGGCGACCGGTCCCCGGGTGGGGTCGTCGGTGGCACCGGAGTCCGGGGTGGCTGCGGTGTCGGCCGGGGCGACCTCCCTGCGACGGATCCGTCCCGGCCACCAGAACCGGTCGCCGAGCAGGAAGGTCAGCGCCGGCACCAGGACCGTGCGGACCAGCAGGGTGTCGAGCAGGACGCCGATGCAGACGATGATCCCGACCTGGGTCAGGGTGAGCAGTGGCAGCACACCGAGCAGGGCGAAGACCGCCGCGAGCAGGATGCCTGCGCTGGTGATGACTCCTCCGGTGACCCGGAGGGCGGAGAGCATCCCCTCCCGGGTGCCGAGGGTCCGGGCGTCCTCCCGGGCCCGGGTGACGAGGAAGATGTTGTAGTCCACCCCGAGTGCGACCAGGAAGACGAAGGCCAGCAGGAGGACCCCGGTGTCCAGGGCGGGGAAGTCGAGCACGTGGTCGAAGACGAGCCACCCGGCGCCGACGCTGGCGAAGAAGGACGCGATGACGGTGAGGACCAGCAGCAGCGGGGCGATCAGGCCGCGCAGGAGCAGCACCAGCACCGTGGCGACCAGGATCAGGATGATCGGCAGGATCAGCTTGAGGTCCTGGGCGTTGGCCTCGTCGGAGTCGTGGTCGGCGGCCACGGAACCGCCGACGAGGGCACCGTCGAACGGGTCGACGCCGTCGAGGGCGGGCGGGGCGGAGTCGGGTACGGCGGCGACGGCGTCGCGTAGCCTCTCGACGGCCCGGTCGGAGGCGGCGGTGCCGGGCTCGCTCTCCAGGACCACGTCCACCTGGGCGATCCCGTCGGCGGACGGGCCGGGGCGGGCGGAGGCCACCCCGTCGACAGCGGTGGCGGCCTCGGTCACGGACCCGACGGCGCCGGGGGTGGTGAGGACGGAGACGGGCTGGGTGGTGCCGGCCGGGAAGGAACGGGCGAGGGTCTGTGCCCCGGCGACGGCTTCCGGCTCGACCCGGAACTGTTCGGTCTCGGAGAGTCCGCTGCGGATGCCGAGTCCACCGAGGCTCAGGGCGGCGAGCAGCAGGGTGGCCAGCAGCGCCACCGGTACCGGGCGGCGGACGACTGCCGCGCCGAGCCGGCCCCAGATCTTGCCCTCCCGGGCGGCGCTGCCGACCCGGGGTACGAACGGCCAGAACAGGCCCCGCCCGAAGATGACCAGGGCGGCGGGGAGGACCAGCAGGGCGGCGGCCATCGCCAGGATGACGCCGACGGCGCAGGCCACGGCGAGGGCCCGGTTGGTCTCCTGTTCGCTGAGCAGGAGGGTGAGGACGCCGAGGACGACTGTGGTGCCGCTGGCGATGATCGGCTCGGCGGTGCGGCGGCGGGCGGCGCGCATGGCGGCGAACCGGTCGGGTTCGCGGCGGAGTTCCTCCCGGTAGCGGGCGATGAGCAGCAGCGCGTAGTTGGTGGTGGCACCGAAGACGAGGACGCTGGCGATGCCGGTGACGGCGCCGCCGGCGAGGTGGATGCCGACGGCCGGGACGAGGGTGTCGATGGCGCGCAGGGTGAGTTGTTCGGTGGCGGCGACGACGGCCAGCGGAACGATCCACAGGAACGGGCTGCGGTAGGTGACCAGCAGGAGCACGGCGACCACTGCGGCGGTGAAGGCGAGCAGTGTGGTGTCCGCGCCGTCGAAGACGTTGGCGAGGTCGGTGGTGAACGCCGGGGGTCCGGTGACCTCGACGGTGAGGGCGTCGGGCAGTCCGGTCAGTTCGGCCCGCAGGTCCTTGACGGCGGTGGAGATCTCGTCCTGGCTGCCGGCTGTGGACATCGGTACGGCGACCAGGGCGACGGTGCCGTCCGGGGAGAACTGTGCCGGGCTGACCTGTCCGCCGACGGCGAACCGGCCCAGTGCGGAGGTTCCTTCGGTGACTGCCGCCTGGTCGGCCTCGGTGAGGGCGCTCTGGTCCTCGCGGCTGACCACGACGATGGCGGGCTGGACCTCGCTGGCGGGTAGTTGCTCCTGGAGCCGTTCGACCTGGGTCGACTGCCACTGCTGGGACAGTCCTGTCGACGACACGGGTGCGGGGTTGTCGGGTTGGGGCAGCCCGAAGACGAGGGCACCGAAGACGAGGGCCGCGGCCACTGTGAGCCAGGCGGCGAGTTGGCCGCGACCGACGCGGCGGAACACAGACATCCGATGCCTCACGGTCTGTCGTAGGGAAGGGACGACCGGGAGATCTCCCGGTCTCCGAATATCTTGATAAGCGAGATTATCGCCAGCTGAGTTATGCTGCAACTTCGGGGTCGAGAGGGGAGCGACGGCACGTGGCAGCGAAGGGCATGTACCGCCCACGGGACACCCGACGAGGACACCTGGTCGCCGAGATCGCGGCTGACCTGCGCCGATACAGTGTCGACGCGCAGCACATCGGGCACGCCTTCGCCAACCTGCACGGGCTCAACGCCACCGACCTGCAGGCCCTCATCGCGGTGATGGACGCCGAGCTGGCCGGCGACCCGATCACCCCCGGCCGGCTCGGCGAGCACCTCAACCTCTCCTCCGGGTCGGTGACCGCATTGGTCGACCGCCTGGAGCGCGGCGGTCACGTCCACCGCGACCGCGACACCGTCGACCGGCGCAAGATCCTCCTGCGGTACGCCGACCGGGGAGCCGCCCTGGCGATGGAGTTCTTCCGGCCCCTCGGGCAGCGCACCGACGTGGTGATGGACGCCTTCACCGACGCCGAGCTGGAGGTGGTGCACCGGTTCCTGACGGCGATGGTCGGCTCGATGCGGGAGCACCACGACGCCATCCGGGCCACCCCGTCGGACTCGGCCCGGCGGACACCGGGCTGAATCGCCCGGGATCCCGACCCGACTCCCCGTCGACGGGGCCCGTTCGACGGGGGCTGGTGGCTACGGTGAGTGAATCCCGGCCGAATCAGAGGGGGCGGGTCGCGCCCTGTCGCCGGTCGGCCGACCCCTCCTGATTACCCGTACGGAATCGGATCTTCCCTGGTCAGTATGGATGACCGAGGCGACGTGAGCGGTCCTCGCGGGGGGCGTCCACCACGAATTCGGACATATCGCTTCGTCGCTTGGCGGTGACCATGAGTAGTTTCGGAGTGTCGCCGGCGTCGATGTCCCTGGTTCGGTCGGATGTTCGCAGTGGGGGTGTCCGGCGTTCGCAAGGGTCGCCGTCCGGCCGGCGTCGTCGCCAGAGGGGGGTATGGGATGACTCAGGCACCGGCGCAGTTGTTGGCTGTGCGTAGCCTGCTGCTGCAGCATCTGAACACGAATCCGAATGTGGTGCGCGACGACGATCTGGAGCCGGCGGAGGTCGGGATCGTCGGGGACCCGTCGCATCGGGGTGGCTATCACTGCGGTGCGGATCGGGTGGTCACCAACGACTACTCGGTGGTGGAGTCGCCGCGGGATCGTAACGGGCTGACCCTGGACGCGTCGGCGTTGGACGTGGGGTGGTTCTCGGTGCGCTC
>NZ_JBEPEQ010000200.1:0-4926 GCF_040300925.1 Micromonospora sp. NPDC000207 | reverse complement strand
TTTTCTCTCGTTGGGGTGTGTGTTGTTGGGGGGGGCCGGGCGGGTATTGGCGCGGATTTGGTTCTTGGTAACGAGCCAGGGGGTCGGGGGGGACCTCGCCCTGGTCGGCCCGACCGGTACCGCCCTGGCCCGGGAGCGGCTGCGGGAGGCGCTCGGCGTCGAGGGGAGACTCTACGACCGGGCGGTCGACTACCGCCGGGCCGTGGACGAGGCGCTGTTCGGGCTGGGCAGCCGGTACGACGCACTGATCTCCCTGCTGATCCGGCTGCGGCAGCCGCAGCTCTCGAAGCGGCCGGACGAGAAGAGCCTCTCCCGGGCCCTCGGCGATGCCCTGACGCCCCTGAACGAGAACCTGATCACCCAGGTCGCCGAGGCCTTCCGCAGCCTCGACGACGAGCGGGAAACCCTACGGGACCTGGCGGACACCCACCGGGCGGCCGATGAGTTCCTCACCCGCTACCGCCAGTACGCCCGGGTAGCCACCCGCCGGCGGGCCGCCGTCCTGCGGCAACAGCACAACCGGTACGAGCAGCTCAGCCGGGACCTGACCGAGGCGCAGCGGGCCTACGACGAGGCCGACGCGGAGCTGGCGGCGGCGCAGAAGCGGATCGAGGAGCTGACCCGGCGGTCCCGGGAACTGGACACCCGCTGGCAGGCCCTGCGGGAGAGCCCCGAGGCGCGTACCGCCGAGCACCTGGGGCGGCTGCGGGAGCTCGCCGAACAGCGGGCGCGGCTGGCCCGGCAGCAGGAACAGCGGCTGACCCAACTGCGGGCGGACGTCGCGCGGACCCAACGGGTGGCCGAGGAGGCTGCCCGGGATCTGGAGCGGGCGGGGCAGAACCAGGAGACGGCCCGGGACCGGGTACGGCGGGACACCGACGCGGCTCGGCTGACCGACGGGCACACCCGCCGGGTGTTGCCGGCCCTGGACCGGGGGGTGGCGGCGGCGACCGCCGCCGCCGAGGAGCTGATCGCGTCGCGGACGACCGCGCTCCGTACCCTCGACCGGTTGCGGGACGCCGCCGACCGGGCCCGTGAGGTGGCAGACCGGGCCCGCGCGGACGTCGACCGGTTCGACGGCGAACTCGCCGCCGCCGACCTGCGGGTCGAGGCGGTCGAGTCGGCGGTGACCGAAGCCGGTGAGCTGCTCGTGCGGCAGACCGGGAAGCACCTCACCGGGCTGGTCGAGCTGCGGGTCGACGACCCCGAGGCGGTGCTGGCCGCCCTGGAGCTGTGGGCCGACGGGCTGGTCGGGGAGAACCCGGCCCGCCGGGAGACCGCCCACGCCGCCCGCACCGCCACCGAGGCGCTCACCCGCGCCGACGCCGCCGCCGAGACCGAGCAGCGCACCGCCCGCCGTGAGCTGGACCGGATCGAGGCCGACCTGCGGGAGTTGGGGCAGGGGCGGCACCGGCCGCCGCCCGCGCCGTACACCAGGGCCGATGGGGTACGCACGGACCGACCCGGCGCGCCCCTGTGGCGGGTCGTCGACTTCGTTCCCGAGGTGCCGCCGGAGCAGCGGCCTGGGATCGAGGCTGCCCTGGAGGCGGCGGGAATCCTGGACGCCTGGGTCGACCCGGAGGGCGCACTGCGCGACCCGGTCACCGGGGACACCCTGCTGCGGCCCGGCCCGCCCGTCAGCGCCCACCTGGGTGGTCTGCTGCGACCGGCGATCGACCGGGTCGACGGCAGTGGGGCGACGCCGACCGAGGAGACGGTGACGGCGGTGCTCACCGCGATCGGCCTCGGTCCCGGATCCGCTGCGGCAACCTGGGTGGACACCGACGGCAGCTTCGGCAACGGCATCCTCACCGGGCGGTGGACCAAAACGGCGGCCGAGCACATTGGCGAGGGGGCCCGGGAGGCGTACCGCCGGATGCGCGGCGCGCAGCTGCGTCGGGAGGCCGACGAGCTGACGGCGGAGCTGGCGGCCGTCACGACCCGCCGCGAGGAGCTGCGGCGGCGGCGCGAGCAGGTCACCGCCGAGGTCGAGGCGTTGCCCTCAGAGCAGCCGCTGCGCGAGGCGCACACCCTGGTGCGGGGCGCCCACCAGCATCGGCGGGACATCGTCACCGGGCGTGCCGAGGCCGACGGGCGGCTGCGCCAGCGGTTGACCGACGCCGAGGCCGCGCTGACCGAGGCGACCGAGTTCGCCGGCGACGTCGACCTGCCGTACGACCCCGAGGAGGTGGCCGAGGTCCGCGACGGGCTGCAGTCGTACCGGGTCGCCCTGGCCGCCTGGTGGCCGACCCTGACCGGGCTGCGGACCGCGACCGCCCGCCGGGAGGAAGCCGACCGGGAGCACGCGCAGTGGCTGGAGCGGCTGACCCCGGCCGCCGTCGAGGCGGAGGAGGCGCGGTCGGCGGCGACCACCGCCCGGATCGAGTTCGAGACCCTGGACGCGACCGCCGGGGACTCCGTCGCCGAACTCCACCGGCGCATCGCCGAGGTGGCCGAGGAACGTCAGCGGTGCGGGCGGGACAGCGAGCGGGCCCGCGACCAGGAGAGGAGCGCCCGCGACGCCCGGGGTGACGCCCAGGGCCAACGCACCCGGCTGCGGGAGACCCTCGACGAGGTGACCCGCGCCCGTGACCAGGCCGTGGAGGGGCTGCGGGCCTTCGCGGGTACCGGCCTCGTCGGCCTGGCCTGCCCGGACCTGGAGGTGCCGGCGGTCACCGAGCCGTGGGCGGCGACCCCGGCGGTGACCCTCGCCCGGGCGGCGGAACGGTCCCTCGCCGACACCGAGGACGACGACCGCCGCTGGGACCGGCTGCAGCAGCAGGTCAGCACGGACATGAAGACCCTCACCGACAGCCTCTCCCGGCACGGGCACCAGGTGCTGCCGATGGTGCGCGAGGAGACCATGGTGGTCGAGGTGATCTTCCAGGGGCACCCGCGGACGGTGGCCGACCTCGCCGCCGCCCTGGTCGACGAGATCGCAGAACGGCAGCGGGTGCTTTCCGCGCACGAACGCGAGGTGCTGGAGACCCACCTGGTCAACGAGGTCGCCGGGGCGCTGCAGGAGCTGATCGTCGGGGCGGAACGGCAGGTCGACGAGATGAACGCCGAGCTGCAGACCCGCCCCACCTCCACCGGCATGCGGCTGCGGCTGCTGTGGCGGCCGACCCGGGACGCCCCGGCCGGGCTGGCCGAGCTGCGTGGCCGGCAGCTGCGCCAGAGCACCGACGTCTGGAACGACGAGGACCGTCGGATGGTGGGGGCCTTCCTGCAGGAGCAGATCGACCGGGAACGGCTGCGCGACGACGCGGCGACCTGGACCGAGCAGCTCACCCGAGCCCTGGACTACCGCGCCTGGCACGAGTTCGTCATCCAGCGGTACCAGGACGGGCAGTGGCGTCCCGCAGCCGGGCCGGCCTCCGGTGGTGAGCGGGTGCTGGCCGCGAGCATCCCGCTGTTCGCCGCCGCCTCCTCCTACTACGGGTCCGCCGGCAATCCGCACGCGCCCCGGCTGATCGCCCTCGACGAGGCCTTCGCCGGGGTCGACGACGACTCCCGGGCGAAGTGCCTCGGTCTGCTGGCCACCTTCGACCTGGACGTGGTGATGACCAGCGAGCGGGAGTGGGGCTGCTACCCCCAGGTGCCCGGCCTCGGCATCGCCCAACTGTCCCGGCACGACGGCATCGACGCGGTGCTGGTCACGCCGTGGCGGTGGGACGGCCGGCAGCGGCGGCAGACCCTCCGGCCCGAACAGCGGACGCCGAAGCCGCGGGGTCCGGAGCCAGCCGAGGGCGGCGGTCCCTCGGGTACGTCGGAGTCCGGTGACGGCCAACCCGCGCTGTGGGGGCCGGGTGAGTGACCCACCCCTGGGTGATCCGGACCGGCTGCGCCGCCAGCTCGGCGGGCCGGCCACCGCCCGGCTGATCCTCCGGCTGCGCCGCCGGATCGCCCGGGGGCAGCCGCTGGCCGGGAGCCTGACGCTCGCCGAACCCACCCCGGAGGAACGCCGGGCGGTGGAAGGGTTGTTGGGTCGCCCGCCCGGGCGGGGCGGCAGCCTGACCGTCAACCTCGACGAGCTGGACCGGGTCCTGCGGCGCAGCGGACTGCACCCGGCGGGGCTGGCCGCCGCCGTGCAGACCCTGACCGGAACGGTGCCGGTCCTCGCCGACCTGCGGGCCGCCGAGGCGGTGTCCTTGCGGACGGCGCTGGCACCGCTGACCGCGCTCGGTGAGCGCCGCACCGAACTGGCCCCCTGGTGTGCCGACGCGGGCACGACCGCCCTGCTGCGCCGGCTGGCCGGTACCCCGCAGACGGCGACCCGGCTCACCGCTGACCTGGTCGCCGTGCTGGACGTGCTCCCGGCCGGCCGGGAGCCGCTGGCGCGGCTCGCGGCCCGGACCACCGGGGACGCGCACGCCCTCGACCCGGACCGGCCACTGGCGACCCTGGTTCGCTCGGCGATCCGGTCCTGCTGGTGGGGGAGTGGCCCGCTGCCGGAGTCGGCGGCCGCGCAGCGCCGGATGCTCTGGTTCGCTGCCGGGGTGCTCCTCGACGAACTGTCTTCCACGGTGCTGGCACTGAACCTGCCGACCCTGCCCGGGTGCCGGCTGCACCGCCTCGCCGGGTCCGCCGCAGCAGCCGGTGAACCGGTGGTGCTGACCCTGCGGCAACTCACCCGCGACGAGCCGCACTTCGCGGCGGTACCGGTGTTCGTCTGCGAGAATCCGACCGTGCTGGCGGCGGCGGCCGACCGGTTCGGGTCCGGCTGCCCGCCGCTGGTCTGCGTCGCGGGGCAGCCGAGCACCGCCGCACTGCGGTTGCTGACCGCGCTGACCGGCGCCGGAGCGGCGCTGCGGTACCACGGCGACTTCGACTGGGGCGGGCTGCGGATCGCGAACCTGCTGCACGCCCGGGTGCCGTGGCAGCCGTGGCGCTACCGGGCCGAGGACTACCGGGCGGTGATCGCGG
>NZ_JBEPEQ010000199.1:0-4985 GCF_040300925.1 Micromonospora sp. NPDC000207 | reverse complement strand
GTCAGCCGGGGGCGTGGTGGCGTGGGGCGGCGGGACGGGGTCGGCGACGGCAGTCGTGGTACCGCCCCCGGTGGTTGCGCCCTCGTCGGCCGGCTCCGCTGTGTCCCGGCGCGACAACGAAGGAAATCTCATCTGTCCACCTCCTGACGGATGCGGGCGGGGCTCGGAACTCCGCAGGCCCTGCCACGCGATGACGGCATAGACGTACCCAACGGCCGTCACCCCGACACCCGCAGGTCACCGCCGGTGCTCAGCGGTTCCGTCGGGGTGGGCGCCCGGTGGGTCAGCGGCTGACCAGGAGGCGCAGCCGGGTGAGGGTGCCCAGTGCCGAGGTGACCACTGCCAGCCGCCGGGGCCGGGAGACCACCACCGGGCGGGTCCGTACGCAGTCCATCAGGATCTCCACCGCCCGGTCGACAGGAAGCATCAGCGGCCGGACCGGACCCTTTGCCATCTTGGTGTCGACGAACCCGAACCGCACAGTGGTCACGTGCACGCCGCGTGGGCGCAGCGCCGCCGCCAACCCCAGCAGGTACGACGACAGCCCCGCCTTCGAGGCGGCGTACCCGGGGGCGTCGGCGGAGACCAGCCGGTCGGCGAGGCTCGACAGTCCGACGATGTGCCCGGCCCCCGCCGCCACCATCAGGGGCCCCACCACCTCGACGGTCCGGACCGCCCCGGTCAGGTTCACCTCGAAGGTGCGGCGCTCGGCGGCCAGGTCGTCCAGGTCGAGCGGGTCCCCGACCCCGGCGAAGTAGACGCAGAGGTCCACCCCGCCGAGGTCGTCGATCGCCCGGCCGAGCACCTGCGGGTAGTCCGGCGCCGTCACGTCCACCACGTGGTGGCGGTACGCGGGCCCGGGCGGCTCGACCCCCCGGCGGGACAGGCCCGCCACCTGCCACCCGTCGGCGAGGAGTCGGCCGGTGAAGGCCAGTCCGATCCCGTCACTGGTGCCGACGAGGACCGCCCGACGTACCGGCTCGACCATGGGTGCCCGCTCCTACCAACCGAGTCGCCCGAGGGTGCCGCCGCGTCGCCGCCGCAGCACCGGAGGGCGTCATTGAACCAGACCCCGCCCTCCGGGAGCTCCCGGGCAGAGCTGAACCCGGCCGTCCGGGGGCCACTATGCTTGGGCGTCGTGCCAGAGGGACACACCATCCACCGCCTGGCGGCCCGGCACGCCGAGCTGTTCGCCGGGGACAAGGTGCACGCCGCCAGTCCGCAGGGTCGGTTCGCCGAAGGGGCCGCCCGCCTGAGCGGGACAGTCCTCGACCACACCGAGGCGTACGGCAAACACCTGCTGCACCACTACGCCGGTGAGGTGACCCTCCACGTCCACCTCGGGCTCTACGGCAAGGTGACCGACGGGGACGGGGAGCCTCCCGCCCCGGTGGGGCAGATCCGGCTCCGGCTGACCAGCGACAGGCACTGGCTCGACCTGCGGGGTCCGACCGCCTGCGAGCTGCTCGGTCCCCCCGACGTGCGGGCGCTGCGGGAACGACTCGGCCCGGACCCGCTGCGCCCCGACGCCGACCCGGCCCGGGCGTACGCCCTGATCTCCCGCCGCTCGACGGCGCTGGCAGCACTCCTGCTCGACCAGTCGGTGGTGGCCGGCACCGGGCTGATCTTCGTCACCGAGGCGCTGTTCCGGGCCGGACTGCCGCCCACGCTGCCCGGCCGGGAGCTGACCCCGGCCCGGTGGCGGGAGCTCTGGGCCGACCTGACCGAGCTGATGAGGGTCGCCGTCGACCGGGGCCGGATCGACACCGTCCGCCCCGACGACCTGCCCGAGGCGACCGGCCGGGCCCCGAGGGTCGACCGGCACGGCGGCGAGGTGTACGTCTACCGCCGTCCCGGCCTGCCCTGCCACGTCTGCGGCACCGGGATCAGCCGGGGCACCCTCGCCGGCCGCAACCTCTACTGGTGCCCCACCTGCCAACGCTGACCCCGGCCCGTCGGGTCACCGCAGGCGGCGGATGTCGCCGTGGGCGCGGTAGAAGCCACCCCGGCCGGCCTCCCGGACCTCGGTGACCAGGTAGCGGGCTCCCGGCTCGCGGATGCCCTTGGGGAACTGCACCGACCAGTCCCGGTGGAACCCGTCGGAGAGGACGTGCACCCGCAGCCGACCGTTCTCGTCGGTGCACTCCACGACGACCCCGCCACGGGCGTCGCTGGTCACCTCCAGGGCGGTCGGGGCCACCGGCACCGGAGCCCGGGACGGGGCCTTGACGTCCACCGGGGTCGGGACGGTGCCGGCCTCGGCGGCCCGGATCGCCGACTCGCCGGCGTCGATGCAGGCGAGCTGGCCACTCGTGGTGACCACGTACAGCCGCTCCTGCTCGTACTGCATCGAGTAGGCAGACCCGCAGCCGGTGCCGAGCTTCCACAACCGGGTGCCGTCGGCGTCGAAGCAGTAGATGGAGGACTGGTTGTCCCCGGCGAAGACGTACCTGCCGTCGGCGGCGGTGGCACAGGAGAAGACCGGGGCGTCACACCGGAAGACCTGCTCCTGTCGGCCGTCCTTGCCCAACCGCACCACCTGGCGGGTGGCGGTGCCGGCGAACACCGCCCCGCGCTCCTGCCAGCCGAACAGGACCGGACCGGTGGGGGTGTGCCAGACCTCCTGCCCGGTCCGCCAGTCGTAGCCGGTGACCCCGGACGAGTGTCCGTGGTAGAGCGCTGCCGGGTCGCAGCGCACCATCCACGCCGAGTTGCCCCGCCCCCGGCGTCGCCACAGGAACTCGTCCTCGTGGTCGACCGCCGCGATGCCACCGTCGGCGTCGGAGACCCCGAGCACCCCGTCGTGGATGTCCAGCCAGTAGATGTCGATGTCGGGGGCGATCGTGTACGCCACCCGGGGCATCTTCCCGGACAGGTCGTAGACGTTACCGTCGTCGCACCCGGCGTAGAGCCAGTCGTCGTCGGCGACGATGCACTTCACCCCGTCGGGGAGCTGCACCTGACCGACGACCCTGGCGGCGTGGTCCAGGGTGGTGATCACACCTCGTTCGTTGCCGACCATGCACCGGTCCCCGTCGACGAAGATGCCGAACGCGGGAGCGCCGGAGGCGTACCGCCACAGGACCGGGGCGGTACGGGCGGTCGAGCGGGTGCTGACGATCTGTCGACGGGAGACGGCCCGCTTCTGGCGGACCCCGACCACCGCCGGGGCGTACCCCTTGCGGACCTTCTCCCCGAGCTTCTTCGCCGCCGCCGCGCGGGCCTTGGCGTTGTCCGGGTAGGCGGTGCTCTTCACCTGTCCCTGGTCACCGATGCGGCCGTAGCGGACGGTCAGGGTGGTGCCGTCGACGACCACCTCGTAGAACTTGTGTGCTCCGCCGCCGGTCTCGGACAGTTCGAGGTACGTCGTCTCCTGGGCCATCGCCGGAACCTTCCACTGAGGGGCTGATCAGTCGAGACGACCCTAGCCACCCCCACCGACATCCACTGCGGGGAACACGGACGACGGGCGCACCACCGGGAGAGCGCCCTCGTCGTCAGTGGTGCAGGGCGTCGACGGTCTTGCGGGCGGCGATGAGGACCGGGTCCCAGACCGGGGCGTACGGCGGGGCGTAGCCGAGGTCCAGGGAGGTCATGTCCTCGACCGTCATCCCGTTCCACAGCGCCACGGCCAGGGCGTCGATCCGCTTCGCCGCCTCCGACCGGCCGACGATCTGCGCACCGAGCAGCCGCCCGGTGGGTCGCTCGGCGATCAGCTTCACAGTCATCGGGCGCGCCCCCGGGAAGTACCCGGCCCGACTCGTCGACTCGGTCAGCACCGAGACGAACTCGAAACCGGCCTCCCGGGCCTCCCGTTCCCGCAGGCCGGTCCGGGCCACCTCCAGCTCGCAGACCTTGGTGACGGCGGTGCCGATGACGCCGGGGAAGGTGGCGTACCCGCCGCCGATGTTGATCCCGGCGACCCGGCCCTGCTTGTTGGCGTGGGTGCCGAGGGGGATGTGCACCGCCGCCCCGCTGACCCGGTGCAGGCTCTCCACACAGTCGCCGGCCGCCCAGACCCCGGGGATCCCGACCACCCGCATCCGGCGGTCCACCCGCAGCGCCCCACTGGGACCCAACGGCATCCCGGCGGCCTCGGCGAGCCCGGTGTTGGGGCGTACGCCCAGGCCGAGGACGACCACGTCGGCGGGGATCGGGCCGTCGGCGGTGACCACCGCGGCGACCCGGCCGCCGCGCGCCGTCAGCCCGGTCACCTCGACCCCGGTGCGGATCTCGATACCTGTCGCCCGCATCGCGTCGGTGACCAGGGTGGCCATGTCATCGTCCACGGTGCTCATCGGCTGGGCCGCCTGCTCGACCAGGGTCACGGTGAGCCCCCGTTGGATCAGGGCCTCGGCCATCTCCACGCCGATGTACCCCCCGCCGACCACCACCGCCGAACGGGGGGCGGGATCGGCGTCCAACCAGGCCCGCAGCGCCGCGCCGTCGTCGAGGGTCTGCACCCCGAACACGCCCTGCACCTCGTCGTGGGCCCACTTCGGAAGGCGGGGGGACGCGCCGACGGCGTACATCAGGGTGTCGAAGCCCTCGCGGAGTTCCCGCCCGGCGGTGAGGTCCCGGACGACCACCTCACGGCGGTCCAGGTCGATGGCGGTGACCTCGTGTCGCAGTCGGACGTCGATGTCGAACTCGTCCCGGAAGACCTCAGGTTCGCGGGCGACGAGCCGGTCGCGCTCCTCGACCAGCCCGCTGATCCAGTACGGGATGCCGCAGGCCGAGTACGACGTGAACCGCCCCCGCTCGAAGGCGACGATCTCCAGGTCGTTCCGGTCCCGTCGACGCCGGGCCTGGGAGGCCGCTGCCATCCCGGCGGCGTCCCCGCCGATCACGATCATCCGCTCCGCCACCGGCTCAGTCTGACACGCTCGCCCCGCCCCGGCCGGGTGCCGGCCGGGGCGAGGCGTGAGGTCAGGCCCCCCGGGTCTGCCGGGCGACGTCGTCCACCACGTCGGTGAGTCGGCCGG
>NZ_JBEPEQ010000198.1:0-5045 GCF_040300925.1 Micromonospora sp. NPDC000207 | reverse complement strand
GCCGTTAGAGGATCCACTCTGGCGGGCCGGGCCCCCGGCCCCGCGCCGCCCGCGACCCGGTGCCGGGGTCGGAGGCGGCGCCGGGGTCGGAGGCGGCGCCGGGGTCGGAGGCGGCGCCGGGGTCGGAGGCGGCGCCGGGGTCGGAGGCGGCGCCGGGGTCGACGTCCCGCGCGGGAGCCGGTTCGGGCCGCTCGACGGGGGTGCTCACTTGCCGGAGCCGGCCAACGCGCCGGAGACGAGCTGACGTTGGAACACCAGGTAGATGACGAGCACCGGCAGGAGGGCCACGATCAGGCCGGCGCTGACCAGCGGCACCGAGACGTCGTACTGGCCGCTGAGCATGGAGACCCCGACCATCAGGGTCTTGGAGTCCGAGCCGCCCATGATGACCAGCGGCAGGAGCAGGTCGTTCCACATCCAGACGAAGTTGAAGATGGCCAGCGCGGCCAGCGCCGGAGTGGCGATCGGGGCGAGCAGCCGGAACAGGATTGTGAAGTGTCCGGCCCCGTCGACCCGAGCCGCCTCGATCAGCTCGTCGGGCACCTGTTGGAAGTAGCCGGCGAGCTGGTACGTCCCCAGCGGCAGCCCGAAGGCCGCGTACGCCAGGATCAGCCCCTGGTACTCGCCGGTCATCCCCAGGTCCAGCACCGTCTGGTACAGCGGGTAGATGATGGCCTGGCTGGGGATGGTCAGGGTGATGATGATCAGCAGGAAGACCACCTTGCCGCCCCGGAACCGCAGCTTGGTCACGGCGTACGCGACGAGCATCGCGGCCAGCACCGACAGGACCAGCCCACCGACGGTGGTGATGATCGAGTTGAGCAGGAGCCGGGGCATGTCCATCCGCTTGAACGCCTCGACGTAGTTCTCCAGGGTGATCCCGGAGGTCGGCAGCCCCAGCGGGTCCTGGGCGAACCCGTGCTGGGTCTTGAGCGAACTGACCACCGTGAACAACAGCGGGTAGATCGCCGCCACCGCGACCACCACCAGCGCGAAGGTCAACAGGTAGCGCCCGATCCGGGCGGATTGTCGCCGAGTCATCGCGGCTTCCGGGTCCCCTCTGTGAACATGTGCCGGACGCTGAAGATCGACAGCACGGCGACGAAGGCGAACAGGGCGATACCGATGGCCGAGCCGTACCCCCGGTCGAGGAACTGGAAGGTGGTCAGGAAGACCAGGTACTCCGGCAGCATCGTGGCGTTACCGGGGCCACCCTGGGTGAGGGCGTAGATCAGCGGGAACAGCCAGATCAGGACCCCGGAGGCGCACAGGACGCTCCAGTACGCCACCGTCGGACGCAGCATCGGCACCACCACCGACAGCAGCCGCCGCCAGAACCCGGCCCCGTCGAGGTAGGCGGCCTCCAGCACCTCGTCGGGGATGGTGGCCAGCCCCGCCAGGTAGGTCATCACCCCGAGGCCGAAGAAACTCCACAGGGCGACCGCCACCAGCGAGAACAACGCGCTGTTCTGCCCGTTGAGCCACTCGATGGCCAACGGTCGCAACCCCACCGCCCGCAGCAGGGCGTTGATCGGTCCGTCCGGGGCGAGGATCTGCCGGAACATGATGCCGACCACGATGGGGGCGATGGTGTACGGGACGAAGTAGACGGCCCGGAAGAACTTCCACCCGGGGGCCCGCTGGTGGATCAGCACCGCCAGCACCAGGGGGAACACGACCCAGACCGGCAGGGTGGCCACCACCAGCAGGGCGTTGCGGAAGCTGGCCAGGACCACCGGGTCGTCGAACATCCGGGTGTAGTTGTCGAACCCGGCGAACGAGCTGTCGCCGAAACCGCTGGACTGCTCGAAGCTGGTCACGACGCCCCGGGCGAGCGGCACCAGCTTGAAGGTGACAGCCAGGACCAACGCCGGCAGCACCATCAGGGCGCCGAACCACCACTCCCGGGCGTGGGTGGACCGCCGGTTGCGTCGTACCGGCGGTGGGGTTGTCGCGACGGCCGGCTCGGCGGCCTTCGCGGTGGAGATGCTCATCTGCTTGTCCTCCCCAGGGCTGACCGGGTGGGGTGACGCGGGGCCACCCCACCCGGTGCGACTAGTTGCCCTGCCGCTTCGTCGGGCTGCGCTCCAGCGCCTGCTGCATCTGGTCGGCCCACTTGTCCACGGTGAGCTGGCCGAGGGTCACCTGCTGCCAGCCCCGGGCCAGGGCGTCGGCCTCCGGGCCGGAGAGCATCACACCGGCGTGCAGGGTCGGCTCGGCAACCAGCTCCTGGATCTTCTTGAAGGCCGGCGACGACGGCAGCAACGACTGGTCGACAGTCGTGTTCAGCGGCTGACCCTTGGCGTGCTTGACCCAGAGTTCGCCGTTCTCCTTACCGGCCAGCCAGGTGATGAACTCCAGGCCGGCTTCCTTCTTGTCGCTCCACTGGGTCACCCCGTAGACGGCACCCTCGATACCGGAGAACTTCTGCGCCAGCGGCGCGTCCGGGTTGATCGTCGGCCACCGGGTCACGCCGAGCTTGTCGTCACCGAGGGCCTTGCCGAACGCCTCCCAGTTCACCGCGTCGGAGATGATCGTGCCGGCGAAGGCCGCGTCGCCGCGCTGGAAGATGTCGGCACCGTCGGGGAGCATGGTGATCGACGGGGCGTTGCGGTTCGTCCAGCCCTTGGTCGTGATCTCGGCGAGCTTCTCCAGGGTCTGGACCAGCTTCGGGTCCTTCCAGGACAGGGTCCCGGCCAGCAGGCCACGGATGTCGTCCTCGGTCAGGTAGTTGCGGGCGATCTCCGGGAAGTCCCAGTACGCCGGGAAGGTGCCGGACAGCCCCAGCGCCAGGCAGGTCTTGCCGGCCTTCTTCACCGCCTCGCAGGCCGCCCCGAACTCGTCCCACGTGGCCGGCGGGGTCTCCGGGTCCAGCCCGGCGGCGGTCAGGACCTCCTTGTTGTAGTAGAGGACGTTGCCCTGGTAGGAGAAGGGCACCCCGAAACAGGCCTTGCTGGTGTCGAAGTCCTCGCAGGCCCCGCTGTAGGTGACCAGGTCCTTGTTGATCTCGGCGGCCCGGTCGCCCAACGGCACGTACGCGCCCCGCCTGTCGAACAGCTCCAGCCCGGCGTTGTTGGCCATCACGTCCGGCCCGGACTGTGAGGTGATGTACGGCCCCTGCACCTCGGGGTACTTGTCGAAGGGGACCGACTGCATGTCCAGCTTGATGTCCGGGTGACCGGCCTCGAATGTGGACTTCACCTGCTGCCAGTACTCGGTGCCGCCCGGCTCCCAGGTGAGCACCTTGAGGGTGACCGGACCGTCGGAGGCACCGTCACCGCCACCGCACCCGGTGAGCGCCACTGCGGCGGCCACACCGGCGGCGAGGGCACCGGCCAATCTACGTCGAAACATCGGCGGAAGCTCCTGTCAGGAGAGGGGTTCGGGGGTGATCGGGCGGGTGACGCCACCGGCGGCGGCGCTTTCGGTGACGGCCGTGGCGACCTGGACCACGTGCAGCCCGTCGGCGAGCGGAACGACCGCCGAGGGGTCGGTGCCGGTCACCTGACCGACGAAGTGGCGCAGCTCGGCGGCGAGTGCCCCGCCGCCGTCGACAGGCGACAGGAGCCAGTCCGGCGCCTCGGTCGACTCGGCCGCGACGAGCACGGCGGGATGTCCGAGGTCGACGTGGGCGACGCCCTCGGTGCCGTAGACCTCGACCAGGTCCTGGGTGTGGTTGGGGGTGTGTTCGGGCAGGAGGTAGCTGTTGCGGATCGACGACACGACGTCGTTGGCGTGCCGAAGCTCCGCCCAGACCAGGACCGGCGCTGCCGGTCCGGGTCGGGTCCGGGCCGCCGCGCGGACCTCGACCACCGGGGACTGGGCGTACCAGATCGCCAGGTCGATGTCGTGCACGGCGGTGAGCAGGGCCGGGTGTTCGCCGGGGAAGAGGCGGCTGAGGGTGCGCGGCCGGTCCCGGCGGGACGAGACCGCCAGCACCTGACCGAGACGACCGGCGCGCACCGCGTCGTAGAGGGCCCGGTGGGGGGCGCTGTGGCGCAGGATGTGCCCCGGCTGGCAGAGCACCCCGTGGGTCCGGGAGGCGGCGACGATCGCGGCGGCGTCGCGCACCGTCGCCGCGAGCGGTTTCTCCACGAGCACCGGTACGCCGGCGGCGAGGAGCCGCACCGCCACCGCCCGGTGGGCCGGGCCGGGGACGCAGACCGACGCTGCCTGTGGGGCTCCGGCGGCGAGCAGGTCGTCGACGTCGGCGAAGGTCCGGGGGACGTCGTGTGCGGCGGCCACCCGTTCCCGGGTGGTCGGGTCCGGGTCGACGAGCGCCGTCACCGGCACCCCCAGCGACCGGTACGCGGCCACGTGGCGCACCCCGAAGGCCCCGGCCCCGATCACCGCCACCTCGGGTGGGGCGGTCACGCCGGTACCCCCGCCGTCGTCGGACCCGACCCGGGCAGCACGGTGCCGAGTTCTCCGGTCGGCGTCGTCGGGTCTGCGGCGAGTCGGCCGTCGAGCACCGCCCGGGTGAGGCGGTCCAGGGCGCTCACCCCGACGGCGAGGCACCGCTCGTCCACGTCGAACGACCCGGAGTGCAGGGGCGCTCCGCCCCGGTCACCGGTGACGCCGAGCTTGACGTACAGGCTGGGGCCGAGCGCGCCGAGCAGGGCGAAGTCGTCGGTGGTCAGTGGCGGTACGGCCAGGTCGACCACCTCGACCAGGCCGGGCAGTTCGGTGTGGGCCAGGGCGACCAGGTCTGCCGCGTTGCGCACCGGCGGCATCTCGTTGGCCCAGGTGAACCGGATTCCGAGGTCGAGGGCGGCGGCCTGGTGGCGGGCGACCCGCTCGATGACCGTCTTGAGCCGCTCGCGGGTGCCCTCGTCGTGGGTGCGCAGGGTGCCGGTGGCCTCGGCGTAGCCGGCGACCTGGCTCTGGCTGGCACCCCCGGCGATGGTGCCGATGTTGAACGCGACCAGCTCGTCGGCGTTGCGGGACCGGGCCACCCCCGCGTGCAGCAGGTTGACGATGCCGCTGAGTCCGAGGATGGCGTCGCGGCCCAGCGCCGGGGTGGCGGCGTGGGCGGCCCGGCCGAG
>NZ_JBEPEQ010000197.1:0-5048 GCF_040300925.1 Micromonospora sp. NPDC000207 | reverse complement strand
GCCCAGGTCGAACACGCCCTCGCCCGCATGAAGACCTACAAGATCCTCCGCGACTACCGACGCGCCGCCAGCACACTGGCCGACACCGCATCCGGAATCGCCCACCTCCACAACATCATCCTGACCGGGTGACACCAACACCGTTGACCGGCAACGCCATCACCGAGTTGCGAGACATCCTTTAGAAATCAACCCGCTCATGAAGCCGACAGCGAGTGAGAGCCGAGCACCTTCCGTCATCAGAGATGGTGGAATATCATAGCCAATTGGGCTCAACGTGACAACCAAAGGCTCAAGACTGTAGTAGAGCCAGGACGACTTGAAGAGATGCTGCAGATCCACCGAGGCCGCCACTAGAGCCGCGTCGATGCATACCAGCGCATCCATGGCGTAAGTGCTCCAGGGAGAGTCCATATCGTGCCCGTTCGGGACGGATTCGAGAACCCGCTCACGAAGCTCGTGATTTGTCCGGGCAGGTGCCACCCCGACCGCGAAACTCCGCGCAATGGAGAGTGCACCCTCAGCCTCAGGGAACATCCAGATGCGATCGAAACGCCTCTCCACCTCGCGCAACAGCGGCAGGAGAGCACCCCCACAGACTCCAAAGAATGCCGCTTTGCCCTCAATTGGAAGACCGGATAGCTGATCCTGTAGTGGTTCAGAGATCTCAGCTAGATCCAACGGCTTCATCAGCAGTCTTCCGTTTCTGAAGCATCCATCTGATCTGCGTACTCCTCCCCAGACGCTCCATTCTGCCAATTCTCTGGCTCTGACCTCTCAGCAGGAAACCGCATCCTTCACTCCTCCATCGCTGCGACGAGCCGCCGGAGACCGGCGCGTTCCCGGCGGTTCTCGTGGGTAATCCACTCCTTTCCCTCGGCGGCGATGCCTTCGAGCACGTGCAGGGTGCGTTCGAGGCCCGAGGCGTCAAGGGAGACCTGAGAGGCGATGCGGTCGTCGTCACCGAACTCCGGCATGCCTGGCCACTCACCAGTAATTGTCAGCTCGTCACGGGGATTGTTGGTGAGGGTCAGGGAGAGCTTCTTCTCGCCGTTGCGGGAATCGACGATGTGCGCGGCCACAACTGAGGTGTACTGGTAGGTTATGCGCTGCTGATCGCCGAACTCCGTAGTCTCGAAGTTGAGGGTGACCGTGACCTGGCGGACGCCATCCTTGGTAAGCAGGAAAAGGAGAAGTTTGTATTGTGAGTAGCGCCAGGGGCCTTTGCTGACTCGGGCCCGCTTGCACTTGGGCACGGGCGCCTCGATGAAGGCGTGCGCTACGGTAGTTGTCAAGTCAAGCTGAGACGGTCTGTTCCTGCTGGGTCGGCTGGTTGATCCAGGCCTGGTCGGGCAGTTTCGGTGGGCGCGGCCGGCGGTTGAACCTGTCGGGGTGGGCGGCGTCGAGGGCGCGTTGGCGTTGCTCCCGGATCTGTTCGGCGGTGCCGTAGTGCACCGACGCCGGGGTGTGCCAGCCGATCCCGGAATGTCGATGCTCGTGGTTGTAGGCGGTGAAGAATCCGTCGCAGAAAGCTCTCGCGTCAGGGAGGGAGCCGAACCTTTCCGGGAAGTCCGGCACGTACTTCATGGTCTTGAACTGGGCTTCGGAGTACGGGTTGTCGTTCGAGGTCCGAGGTCGGGAATGCGACCGTAGGACACCGAGGTCGACGAGCATCTCCGACACCGGCTTCGACACCATGGCACCGCCACGGTCGGCGTGGACGGTGTGCGGTTCGATCCCGTTACGGCTGATCGCGTCGGCCAGGAAGTCGCGGGCCACGACCGCGTCCTCGGCGGCCGCGACGAGCCAGCCGACCACGTATCGGGAGTAGATGTCGATCACGACGTAACACCGGTACCAGACGCCTTTGACAGGTCCCTTCAACGCGGTGATGTCCCAGGACCACACCTGACCCGGCCCGGTCGCGACCAACTCCGGACGCGCCCGGGGTGGATGGGTCGCCAGCCGGCGTCGTTCCCGGCTCTGCCCGGCCGCACGGGCGATGCGATACATCGTGGACATCGAGCAGTGGTAGCGGCCCGCGTCGAGTTCCCTGGCCCAGACCTGCGGGATCGCCAGGTCGGCGTAGACGGGCGAGTTCAGCACCGCCAGCACCCGGTCGCGTTCGACGGTGCTGAGCGCCTGCGGCGGCGGGGTCCGGGGCAGCCACGGCCCGTGCCTCGGTCCGACCGGTCGCGCCCGCCGGTAGTAGGTCGCCCGTGAGGTCCCGGTCAGGGCGCACGCCCGCTGCACCGAGAGGTCCGCATCACGTAACTCGCCGAACACGGCGGTCAGGATCTCCTCGGCGGGTTGTCGTTGTCCGCGCTCTCGGAGAGCTCTTCCAAGAGCGCGTGCGCTTTTCCCATGATGTCCAACGCCATACGGGTCTTCTTCAGATCCGCCTGCAGCCTCTCGTTCTGCCGGCGCAGCTTCTCCAGCTCGATCTGTTCCGCGGACTTCCTCACCCGCGACCCGGCCCCAGTCGTACCGGAATCCGTGAACGGAGCCCCGACCTGGCCGAGTTGCCCGGCGTCCCGCGCCCGCGTCCATTCGATGATGTGCGACGAGTACAAGCCCTCCCGACGCAGGATCGCACCTTTCTCTCCGTTCGCGGCGTTCTCGTACTCGGCGACCATCGCGAGCTTGTACTCCGGGCTGAAAACCCGCCGTGACGGCTTCGGCGCCGGATCAGCCCCACCACCGGACGGCGGCTGCTTGCCAGATGAAGTGGACACGTACACAAGGATCTCCGATCCCCGCCCTCAACAGGTCACCACCCCACTCACACAGGGTGTCTCACACCATCCTGACCAAGAGGGGTCGACACCGGCTGCCACCGCACCGTCTCACCCTTCTCCCGCAGCAGGACCAGACACTGCTCCCGATCCAGGTCCACCGGCCGCAACGCGAGCGCCCCACCCCGCCGGCACGCCGTCTCGACGTGCAACCGCAGCAACAGACTGTCCAACCCCGGATCATCCCCCGACGACGCCACCACCTCACTGATCTCCGCCAACCGGGCATCAGCCAACGCCCGACGGGTACTCGGCAACCGACGCGGCTTCGCCACCCGCAACGCCGGATTCGCCGCCTCCGCGATGAATCCGTCTGCGACCGCCCGCCGGTACAGGCACCGCAACGCGGCGATCAGGTGCTCCGCCGCGCTCCGCCCACCTCGACCGTTACGCCGGATCACCACCCGCGCTTTGACCTCCTCGGCCAGCCGCTCGATCTCCGAGGGTGACGGTTCGTCGATTCGCCGGTGGCCCCACTGCTCCACCACCGGTTCCAGGACGACCCGTACGCCCGGCGGGTGCCCGTCGACACCGCAGCCACCACCACCGGCACGTACTCCGCGAACGTCGGCACCGGCGGCCCCTCCACCACCGCCCCCACCAACTCCGCCGCCGAGATCCCCATCCGCGCCAACAACAGCCGCGCAGCGTCCAGCTCAGCCCTCCCTACACCGCTCACCGCGGCGATCACCACCGAGCACCGCAGCATGAATCTCGGCGAGGACCTCGTCCAGCACCGCAGGCGGATGCACCACCAACAGCCCGTCGACCGGATCAGCCGCCAGCAGCACCCGGTCACCCGCCCCGAGGCAGCACCAGTGCCGCAGCGCCGCCGGCAGGTGCAGCTGACCGCCAGCGGTCACCGCGAAGGACCCGGGCGAGGCCGCTCGCACCACGATCACCCCACCGACCCCGGTGGCCCGCAGACGGGTGCCCGACTCCCAACCCAGGACCCGGCTCATCACCCGGTCCCCGATCCGACCACTCGCATCCACGGCCGCCATCGCATACGTCAGACGACCGACACGCCCCTGCGGCACGACCGACAACGACAACGGGGCACGCCGCAGCGGACCACCCTCAGGGGTGCGGGAACCCGGGCTACGGGCGGGCAGGGCCACGGGTGGGATCACGAGGTCAGCAGGCCGTCGACCACGACAACACCCCCTCGCCAGCTGCGGAGAGGGGGTGCTCAGGTGTGCTGCCGGCACCAGTACGTCGAATACAGCACAGGTGCTTCAAATCGGTGTCCGAGGGGGGACTTGAACCCCCACGCCCTATACGGGCACTAGCACCTCAAGCTAGCGCGTCTGCCATTCCGCCACCCGGACTTGCTTGTTCAGCCTACCGTGTCGGCCCGGCGCTCTCGGCACCCGGTACCGGCCCCGGCGGGCCGCACGGGGGCTTACTGTACACGGCCCGGTTGGATCATGCACATCGCCTTCCGGTAGTGGCGCAGGTGTCTGTCGAAGGGCTTGACGTACCCCTACTCACCCAGGTCAAGGCGGGTCCCGCACTTCTGGGGGAGGTGTCGGCGAGGGGGTGCGGGTGGCGTACGCCGACGACTACCGGCAGCATTGGCCGAGTGTCACAACCCTCGCCGCTGAGCGCCGCCCGGCATCGGGCACTCGCACTGCGTGACTCCGGCGACCTCGCCGGGGCGCGCCGTCTGCTGACCGACGTCGTCGAGTCGTATGGTCCCGGATACGGGGCGGATCACCCCGACGTGCTCGGCACCGGGCGGTTGTTGGCTCAGCTGCACCGGGAGGCGGACGACCCGATGGCGGCCCGGCGGGTCCTGGAGGAGGCGTGGGCGGCCGGTGAGCGGCGGTGGAGTCCGGCAGAGCCGTTGATGCTGGCGATCTCCTTCGAGCTTGCCTCGGTCGCCGAGGAGCTGGGCAACCGGCACGAGGCACGCCGGAACTACACCAGGGTGGTCGATCACGGGCCGGACGTACTCGGCCCGGACCACCCGACGGTCCAGGCCGCCCGCCGGTACCTGGGTCTCCCCGGCTCACCGTCCCCCACCGGCAGCCAGGTTCCGCCTGCCACCACATCGGGGTACGCCGAGCCGACGGTGACGCCGCCCTCGACGCCCCCGCTCCCGCCACCCGTACCGGGCGGGGTCCAGGCTCCGTCGACCCCGACCCACCAGCCGCCGGGGTCGGCTGGCTCGCCATCGACTCCGCCTCCGCAGGTGCCCGGCGACGCGCCGGAGGTGTCGCCGTGGGCGCCGTCGCCGACGTTCGGGGC
>NZ_JBEPEQ010000196.1:0-5054 GCF_040300925.1 Micromonospora sp. NPDC000207 | reverse complement strand
CGACTCCGCCAGCGGCCACCTGCCGGGGTGCGGCCGGGTCGGTCAGCAGCCCCCGGGCGTCGTGGAGGAGCAGGATCCCGCTGGCGGAGTCGAGGTCGGCGTGCAGTTCCCGGGCGGCCCGGCTGCTCCTCGTCCGCTCGGTCAGGGTCGCCCCCCGGTAGTCGACCCAGGTGAAGGGCAGCACGTCCGCTCCGGCGTGGCGCAGGACCAGGTCGAAGCTGTCGCGTTGGGCCGAGGCGTACGGGTAGCGCCCCCGCCGGATCGCCCCAGCAGTCTCCCGCAGCACCCGGTCGTCGTCGGCCTCGGCGACCACCCGGAACCCGTCTACCCCCCGGTTCATCAGGGCGTACATCGACGCCATGTAGCTGGTCTTGCCGGCGCCGCTGTGACCGAGCATCACGATCCTCATGGCAGCTCCCCGAGGTCGGCCAGGTCGAACGGGTCGTACTCGGTGGTCCGCCGGGGACGGGGGGCGGACACCACGCCCCGGGCACCGAGCGCGACGGCCAGGGCCGGGTCGGCCGCCCGCACCGGCAACCGGCCGAGGCGTTCCGCGACCAGGTCCGACAGGGCCGGTGTGGCGGCGACCCCGCCGACGAGCAGTACCGCCGCCAGCCGGTCGGCCGAGGTCCCGGCGAGGTCGACGGCCTGGTCCACCAGGGCGGCGACGGCGTGCAGGGTGGGCTCGACCCGCTCGTCGAACTCCCGGCGGGTGACCAGGAGCGGTTCGGGCCACTCCGGGCGGGTGACCTGCACCGTGGTGGCGTCGGAGAGGTGCTCGCGCCACCGGGTCACCTCCGGCCCCTCCGGGGAGGTCCCGCCGGTGTCCCCCCGAACGTCTGCGTGCTCGTGCACCAACCGCCGCAGTGCGTCGTCGAGGTCAGCCCCGCCCACCAGGTCGGGTTCGGTGGCGGCGACCACCCGGGGCTCCGACCCGGCGGCCACCACCACAGCACCGGAGGCGGTACGACCGCCCACGTCGAGGACCCCGACGAGATCCCCGGGACGGACCGGCAGGTCGCCTCGACAGCCGACGACGGCGGCCACCGGAGCCGGCACGAACCGTGGCGACGGTATCCCGGCCAGGTCTGCGGCCCGGCGCAGCGCGCCGACCTCGTCGGTGTGCCAGTGCCCCGGATGGGTGAGGACGGCGTCGGTGGCGGTCGGATCGGGCCGCCCGTCGAGCGCGAGCCGCCACGCCCGGCGCAGGAGTACGGCGGTGAACTCCTCGGTCGGTACGGATCGACCCGCCAGTCGGGTCGACCGGGCGGCGGTGAGGGCACGCACCGGCAGGAGTTCGACCAGGTGAGGGTGACCTGCAGTATCCCCGGCGACGGCTGCCCCGGTGGGGTCGATCCACACGACCGAGGAGAACCGGGACACCCCGCCGGGGCCGGCCACCACGGTGCTGGTGTTCCCGACGTCGATCGCCGTGACTGTCGTCATCGTGCCTCCCGTCGGCGCGTACCGGCCACGAGGACATCAAGCCCTGGAACCCGGCCGGAGAGGACATCAGATGATGGGATCGGCCCGAATGGCCGCGCCTACGCTCGGTGGCGTACCCGTCGACCCCCGGTCGCACCCCGTCAGCCAGAAAGTGGGCCACTGTGGACAGCGTTGTGGCGTGGCGCGATGACCGAACGCATCCGGCGATCGCCGTCCGTCGGCCGTCCGGCACCAACCGGACCTGCCCCGCCGGGGCGCGGCGTCCTAGCATCGAAGCTCGACACCACCAGTCGCAGCGATGGGGACGCGAGATGGTCGAGATCGGTCGACGTCCGGTCCGGTCCTGGCCGGCCGGGACCCTCCTGTCGGTCCTCGGGGAGCCGGATCGACAGGACCTGTTGGCCATCGGCACTCCCCGCCGGCTCGCTCGCGGCGACGCCCTGATTCGTGAGGGCGAGGTCGGCGACGACGTCTTCGTCATCGTCGAGGGATGCACGAAGGTCTCCGGCGACACCTACGACGGCCGGACCACCCTCCTGGCCGTACGGGTGCCGGGCGACATCGTCGGGGAGTTCGCAGCGCTCGACGGGGGCCGTCGATCCGCCACCGTCGTGGCGTGCGCCCCGACTGTGGTCCGGTCCGTGGGGCGGGGTGCCTTCGACAGCTACCTGGCCACCCATCCGGCGGCGGATCACGCGGTACGGCGCAGCATCGTCGCCAAGCTCCGTCAGGCGACCCGGCTACGGGTGGACGCCGGGGGCTCCGCCGCCGAGGTCCGACTGGCCCGACTCCTGACCTACCTGTCGGAGGTCTACGGTCGGCCGGTCGCCGACGGTCGACTGATCGACGTGCCGCTCAGTCAGACCGAACTCGCCGCGATGGCGGGCGTGTCGGTGCCCAGCGTCCAGCGGGCGATGGCGGTCCTGCGCCGACGGGGCCTGGTGGTCCCGGGCTACCGGAGGCTCGTGGTCCGGGGCGACATCGATCCGTCCGCACCCGTCCCACCGGCCTGAGGCGGTCCGGTCCTCGACCCCGGCCGGTTCCGATGTCACATCCGTTCGTTCGGCAGGGAGGCGCGATGGCAAGGCGAAAGCCCGGGAGGCGTCGGCTCTGCCTGGTCATGGACATGGAGGGCTACAGCCACCTTCAGTACACCGCGCAACTGACAGCCCAGGAGCGGCTGGGCGGCATCGTCAGGTCGATCAGCAACCGGGCCCGGCTGCATCTGCGGCGTACCCTCCGTCAGGACCAGGGCGACGGCGTGGTGATGGTCCTGCCCACGGACGTGGACGAGCCGGTCGTCCTCGCCTCCCTCCTGTTCGGCCTGCGGCACGCCCTGCACGTGGCGAACGGCGCCGCCGAGGACGGGGGCAGGATCCGGTTGCGTGCCGCATTCAGTGAGGGAGTGGTGCACGAGGGGAGCACCGGTTACGTCGGTCAGGCGGTGATCGAGGCGTGCCGGGTGGTGGACTCCGCCCAGATGAAGGCGGAGTTGGAGAGACACGGCGACGGTGACCTGGCCGTGGCGTTCACCGAGGGCCTCTTCGTCGACGTCGTCGAGCGGGGCGGCTACCCGGATCTTCCCGCGACCGACTTCCGTCCACTGCTGGTCGAGACTCCGGACAAGAGGTTCGCGACGAACGCTCGGGTGACCCTGCCCCCGCGTGGACCGGTCCCCCCGGTCCCCTCCGCCGACCGGCTCCGGCCCCGGCCCGTCGCGGTCGCGGCGATCGGGGTGCTGGTCGGGGTGGCATCGACCGAGGACGTGGCCGAGTTGGGGGAGCGCCTGGCCGGGCTCCTCGACGTCGACGAGGAGCCCGACTCCGGGAAGGCGGTGGGTAGGTCCCACCGGTGGCCGGAGCCACCGGACAGGCCGGACGAACCCCTCGACGACGAGGTCGGAGAAGCGGAGCACCTACCCGTCCTCCCGGTCTTCCTCGACGTCGACGTCGTCGACGACACCGAGTCGTCGTCCGACGGGATCTGATCCGGGTCGTCGCCTGGGCCGGTCAGCCGGTCAGGGCGTTCACCGCGACGAAGAGGTACAGCAGGCCGCCGAGGCAGACCACGACCCCGCCGATCAGGGGTGCCCGGGACACCAGCGCCGCTGCGGCCGAGGAGCCCTCGGCTCGACCGGCCAGGAGCGCGAACCCCCTGATGGTCACCACCCCGACCCCGGTCAGCGTCGCCGCCATGCCGACCCCGAACGCCAGCACGAGCAGCACCCCGTCCAGCGCCCGGCCGGTCAACAGGCCGCTGACCAGCACCAGGAAGGCCGAGGGGGAGGGCAGCAGGCCGCCGGAGAGACCCAGGGCGACCAATCCCCGCCGGGACCACGGATCGGTCGGGGCGGGCGTCGAGTGGGAGTGGGCGCCGTCGTGGCCTGAGCCGGCCGAACGGCGGTGGGCTGGACCGTGGCCGTGGGCCGGACCGTGCCCGTGGGCCGGACCGTGCCCGTGGGCCGGGCTGTGGGCGTGGGCTGCACCGGACGCCGGAGCCTGCGGGTCGGTGCCGTCCCCGCCGACCGCCACCGGCACCAGCGCGCGGTCGTGGGTGTGGCCGTCCCCGTGGTCATGGGTGTGCCCGTGGCCGTGGCCGTGGCTGTGGCTGTGGTCGTGGCCTCGGCCGGTGAGGTGACGCCAGACCAGGTTGGCACCGACGCCGATGACCACCAGCCCGGCGAGGGCCTGGAGCCATCCGGTGATCGACTCGGTGCCGAGGCTGGCCACGCCGGTGAGGCCCACCCAGGCGACGGCGAGGACGAGCACCGAGAAGGTGTGCATCACCGCCACGATCACACCGAGCCGGGCCGCGTCCCGGTACCGTCCGCGCGTGCCGACCAGGTAGGCGGCGGTGATGCTCTTGCCGTGCCCGGGGGCCACGGCGTGCGCCGCCCCCACGCCGAACGCGACCACCAGGGCGAGCCAGAAGACCGCGCCGCCGTCGAAGAAGGCGACCAGTTTCGCGTCGAGCCCGCCGATGCCGTTCACCGGCGTACCCCTGTCCGACGACGGATCAGGAAGACGGCCAGGGCACCGGCCGCTGCCAGCCCGGTCCCGGCGGCCACCCAGGTCACCGCGCCGGGTGTTCCGCCGCCGGTGGCGGTGACCCGCAGGTCGTGACTGGCACCGGTGGCGGTGAAGAGCACCTGGCCGGGGCTTGTCGCCCGGCCGGTGGCCACCGTGCGGTACGCCGGGTTCAGGTCGGTCAGGGTGGTGACTGTCAACCGTAGTTCGGTGACCGGTCGGGGGCAGTCGAAGCGCAGGCGCGCCCCCTCGGTCAGCAGCTGTTCCAGGGGGAGCAGGGTGCCGGCGCAGTCCTGCCCGGCCTGGCTGACCCTGATGTTGCCGAGCAGGTAGTCCCGGACCGCAGTGGAGCGTTGCAGTTTCTGCTCGCCGGTGACTGTGGTGTCGACCGAGCCCTGGGTGGGGTCCTCGAAGGCCCCGACGGACTGGCCCAGCGCCACCCAGTCGTCCTCGGCGGCCTGCCAGACCAGGCTGACCCGGTCGCCGGAGACGCTGACGTCCGCCGCCGAGGGCGGACCGAACGGGTGGGCGGACGCCGGGGTGCCGGCGATGCCGAGCGTCGCCGCGACGGCGGCGCCGAGT
>NZ_JBEPEQ010000195.1:0-5332 GCF_040300925.1 Micromonospora sp. NPDC000207 | reverse complement strand
CCCCGGCCCCCGCCACCGCCAGCCGGGCCGGTCGGCCCGCTCCGAGCCGCCCGGCGTTGACCAGGGCGAGCACGGTGACCGTGGTGGGGCCGCCGAACACGGCCGGGACCAGCAACGACTGGGGTCGCCAGGGTGCCCTCCGCCGTCGGTACGTCTCGGCGGTGATGGTGGGGGTGAACAGATCGTCGTCGACCACGGTGGTCCCGTCGGGTAGGGGAGTGCCGAATCGTGCCACAGTCGGATTGTCGACCGGATCGCCCCGGACGTCCCGGGCTGAACGGCTGGTACGGGCCGTGACGGGGCCGCTGCGGGCCGAGGTGTCCCCGGGTGGAGAAGCGGGTCGGGTGTCGCCGGACGCGGTGGGGCAGTACGGTGCGGGTGACGCAATTCGCATCGACGTGAACAGGGATGGGACCATAACCCCCATGAGAGCCCGGGTACTGGTGGTTGACGACGACCCCGCGCTCGCCGAGATGCTCGGCATCGTGTTGCGCAGCGAGGGGTTCCTGCCCTCCTTCGTCGCCGACGGGGAACGGGCACTTGCCGCGTTCCGGGACAGCCGGCCGGACATCGTCCTGCTGGACCTGATGTTGCCCGGGATGAGCGGAATCGACGTGGCGCGGGCGATCCGGGGCGAGTCCGGCGTACCGATCGTGATGCTCACCGCCAAGAGCGACACCGTCGACGTGGTGCTCGGCCTGGAGTCCGGGGCCGACGACTACGTGGTGAAGCCCTTCAAGCCGAAGGAACTGGTGGCCCGGGTGCGGGCCCGGCTGCGCCGGGGTGAGGACGTCGCCCCGGAGCTGCTCACCATCGGACCGCCGGAGAACCAGATCACCATCGACGTGCCGGCCCACACGGTGAGCCGCAACGGCGAGGAGGTGAAGCTGACCCCGCTGGAGTTCGACCTGCTCGTCGCGTTGGCCCGCAAACCCCGCCAGGTCTTCACCCGCGAGGTGCTCCTGGAGCAGGTCTGGGGTTACCGGCACGCCGCCGACACCCGGCTGGTGAACGTGCACGTGCAACGTCTCCGGGCCAAGATCGAGCCGGATCCGGAGCGACCCGAAATCATCCTCACCGTGCGGGGCGTGGGCTACAAGGCCGGCACCGGATAACCTTGGTCGCACTGTGACCTCCTCCCCGACCGTCACCGGATCCTCCCCGTCCTCCCGCCGGCGCCGCGCCGTGCGGGAGTCGTGGCACGGTCTGCTCGGTTGGTTCGCCCGCCTCTTCGGCGGCCTGCACCGGGCCTGGCGTCGGTCGCTGCAACTGCGGGTGGTCACCATCACACTCGTCGTCTCCAGCCTGCTGGTCGGCGGGTTCGCGTACCTGATCGCCGACAAGATCACCAACATCCTGTTGGAGAACGCCAAGTCCGACGTGCTGATGCGGTTGCAGAACGGGCAGGACTACTCCGCCAAGCAGTTGAGCCTCTACAGCACCCCCCAGGAGGCGCAGCTCCAGGAGACCATCGAGGGCACGGTCAACTACCTCGCCGGGGGGGACCCGCAGCAGACCAACGGGGTGGTGGTGGCACTCACCGCCGACCGGTACACCGGCGTCATCGAGGCCCGCAGCTCCTCCGACGTCGAGTACCAGGCACTGATCAGCCGGGAGCTGCGGGCCGCCGTCGCCGACGGCAACGTCGCGCACCAGATCCGTACCGGCCGGCTGACCGGGGACCGCACCAAGTACCTGGTCTACGGCTCACCCGTACCGACCCGGTTCGGGCAGTTGGAGCTCTACTACCTCGTGCCGCTGGACCGGCAGGACGCCACCGCCGCCGACGCCCGGGCCACCGTGGTGGCCACCGGGGTCGCCCTGGTGCTCCTGCTCGGGCTGCTGGCCGCCCTGGTCACCCGGTTGGTGGTGACCCCGGTACGGGTGGCCGCCCGGACCGCCCAACGCCTCTCCGCCGGTCTGCTCGACCAGCGGATGGTGGTCGACGGCGAGGACGACCTGGCCCTGCTCGCCGCCTCGTTCAACCAGATGGCGACAAACCTTCAGCGGCAGATCCTGCGCCTGGAGGAGATGTCCCGGCTGCAACGCCGCTTCACCTCCGACGTCTCGCACGAGCTGCGGACCCCGTTGACCACGGTCCGGATGGCCGCCGACCTGATCTTCGCCGAGCGTGACGAGTTCGACCCGGCGGTGGCGCGCAGCGCCGAGCTGCTCCAGGCCGAGCTGGACCGGTTCGAGGAACTCCTCACCGACCTGCTGGAGATCAGCCGGTTCGACGCCGGTTTCGCCATGCTCGACGCCGAGCCGACCGACCTGGTCCCGATGGTGCACCGGGTGGCCGACCGGCTGGCCGGGCTGGCCGAGCGGGTCGGGGTGGAGCTGGTACTCGACGTGCCGAGCACCCCGGTCATCGCCGAGGTCGATCCCCGCCGGGTCGAGCGGGTGCTGCGCAACCTGGTCGGCAACGCCGTGGAGCACGGTGAGCGTCGCCCGGTCCACATCACGTTGGGCATCGACCAGACAGCCGTGGCGATCACCGTCCGGGATCACGGGGTGGGGCTCAAGCCGGGGGAGGAGAAGTTGGTCTTCAACCGGTTCTGGCGGGCCGACCCGTCCCGGGCCCGACAGACCGGCGGTACGGGGCTCGGCCTGTCGATCAGCCTGGAGGACGCCCGGCTGCACGGCGGCTGGCTGGAGGCGTGGGGGGCGCCCGGACAGGGTGCCCAGTTCCGACTCACGCTGCCGGCCCGGGCGGGGGACCGGCTGACCACCTCCCCGCTGCGCCTGGTGCCGGCCGACGCGGTCCTGCCCTTCGGCGGACCCCGCGACGGCGGCCCGTCGGCCATCGGCGTCGGGACGGGGGCCGACCTGGCGACGGCGGTGCCGGTGACTGACCTGGCGGGAGCCGGTTCGGGGGCCTGGTCGACGAGCGTCGTCGCGGCGTCGGTCACCACGTCGGCACCGCGCCGTCAGCCGGGTCGGAACCCCTCCGCCGACGTGTCGGTCTCCGACCACACCCCGGACGGTGGCCCGCAGGGTGGTCCGACACCCGCCGGTACGGCCGGTCGGGCCGAGGTGGGGTCGTGAGGTCGCACCGGATCCGACTGCTCGCCGCCGGTTGTGTCGGCGTACTGCTTGCCGGGCTCTCCGGGTGCGGGATCCCGAACGAGTCCGAGGTCCAGGTGGACGAACGCCGGCCGTCGGTGGTGGCGAACGGGTCGAGCCTGCGTCGTGACGAGCCACCCAACCGGACCTCGGCCGGAACCGATCCGGACGTCTTCGTCCGCAACTTCCTCTCCGCCGCCGCCGGGGAGCCGGACCGGGCGTACCAGCGGGTCAAGCAGTTCATCGACCCCGCCGAGCGGGACCGCCTCCAGGAGAAGCAGGGCAGCGAGATCGGGCTGACGGTGGTGCGCCTGCGCGACGAACCGGTGATCACCACCGACGTCGAGAGCACCAAGGTCCGCATCGCGGTGCAGCAGATCGGTCTGTTGCGGGCCAACGGCACCCTGGTGCCGCCGGTGGCGACCGAGAGCGAGTACCAGTTCGAGCTCAACACCGGCGAGCGCGAGGAGAGCAACGGGTTGTACGTCCGCAACCCGCCGAACGTGCTCCTGCTCAGCGACACCGCGCTGCGGGAGTTCTACCAGTCCGAGACGATCTACTTCTGGAACTCCGACCGCTCCCGTCTGGTCCCCGACCAGCGCTACCTACCGCTGGCGGTCGCCGCCGAGCGGCGGGTGACCGACGTGGTGCGGTGGCTGACCGCCGGCCCGTCGGACTGGCTCGGCCCGGGGGTGAGTCGACTGCCCGACGGCACCAGCCTGATCAACAACGCCACCGAGTCGGACGGCCGGTGGGAGGTCAACCTCACCATGTCGGGAGAGGACGACGACCGGCTGGACCAGCTCGCCACCCAGCTCGCCTGGTCCCTGCCCGAGTTGCAGGGGACCCTGGAGCTGAAGATCCGCAACCAGACCCGGCGGGTGATCGACAGCCTCCGCGAGCACCGGCTGTCCCACCCGGCCTACCCGATCAGCGACAGCCCGCAGCGGTTCTGCCTCTACGACGGGGTGATCCAGCCGTTGGCCTTCGCCGGGGAGCCGAGCGGGACGGTGCCTGTGGTGACCTCCGCCAACCAGCGGGCGGTGTCGGCGGCGTTGGCCCGCTCCGGTGACCAGGTCCTCGCCGCCCTCGTGCTGACCGGGGCGGACGGCAGGTACCGCCTCGGTGTCGGGTCCGGCCCCACCGACGTGAAGATCTCCGCGGCCAGTGCGCCGTTCACCTCGACAGGTCAACCGGTCTGGCTGCGCTCGGCCGCCCCGGACCGGCCGCACGGCCTGGTCGCCGCCGAGGGGAAGCTCTACCGGTTCGACGCCGAGGCCAGGATGGAGCAGGTGCCGCTGCTCAACGTCGCAGGTCGGGTGACGGCGGTGGCCGCCGCCCTCGACGGGCACCGGATCGCGGTGATCGCCGGCGGGATGCTCTACGTGGCGGCGGTGAACCTCGACGGCGGTCAGGTCAACGTGGGTCCGGCCCGGCAGATAAGCACCTCCCTGACCGCCTTGACCGCTGTCGACTGGGGTGGCGAGAACAGCCTGGTGGTGGCGGGTTCGGGCGGCCGGCCGGCGATCTACGAGACCAGCGTGGACGGCGCCCTGGAGACACCCCGCAACACCGACGTCGGGGGCCAGGTGACCCACCTCGCGGCGTACCCGGTCAATCCGGTCGTCTCCATCTCCGCCGGGACCCTCATGTACGAGGCCAACGGGGTGGCCTACCGCAGCAATCCGTTCGAACGGATCAAGCAGGAGCAGGTGCTCGTGCCGCCGCCGACGAACGGGGCGACGGCGGGCAACCCGACGGCACCCTTCTTCCTCTACTGACCGCCGGGAGGAACCGTGCCGGACTTCGCAGGGCTCTGGGCGGACCTCGGCGACCTGGTGCTGCCGGCCGAGTGCGCGGGGTGCCGCAGCGCCGCCACACCCCTGCGACAGGGGGTCTGCGTCGACTGTGCAGCCGAGCTACGGGCCCTGCGCCCCCGATCGGTACGCCCCACACCGGCCCCGCCCGGACTGCCGCCCTGCGTGGCCCTCGGCCCGTACGAGGGGGCACTGCGGGAGTCCCTGCTGACCTACAAGGACCGGGGACGGCACGGGCTGGCCCGGCCGTTGGGGGCGCTCCTGGCCGAGGTGGTGGCCGCGGCGGTGGGGCCGGTCCGCCCGGTGCTGCTGATCGGGGTTCCCGACACCGCTGCGGCGGCCCGGGCCCGCTACGGGGACCACCTGGCCCGGTTGACCCGGCAGGCGGCGACCCGGCTGCGGAGCGCCGGCTGGCCGGTGCGGGTGCTCCAGCCGCTGGTGGCCGCACC
>NZ_JBEPEQ010000194.1:0-5337 GCF_040300925.1 Micromonospora sp. NPDC000207 | reverse complement strand
CGCTGCTGGACGGGCGGGAGGCGACGGTGCACGCCCCGGGACCGCTGGGGCGGGTCGGCGGCTATCCGGTGGCGTTGTCGCCGTCCGGCGTCGACGTGGTGCTGCCGCCCGGTGTCGGCGAGGCGGAGGCCGTCGCGGTCAACCTCAGTGGGCAGCGCTGTGACGGCATCACCGGGATCGACGACGCCGGTACCGTCGACTTCGAGCCGGAGGCGGCCGACGTCCTCGCCCGGGAACTCGGCTACCACTGCACCCGGATGCGGTTGTCGGAGGCGGAGGGCCGGGCCCGGGAGATCGCCGAACGGTTCGCCGCCTACCGCGAGCGGGTGCTGATCGACCCCGCCTACCAGGCTCGGCCCCGGTCGGCGGTGACGGTGTGACGACGCTGTTGGTGCTCGGCGGGACCCAGTTCCTCGGCCGGGCGGTAGCCGAGGAGGGGGTCCGTCGGGGTGCCCGGGTGACTGTCGCCCACCGTGGCGACCACGAGCCGCCGCCGGGTGTGACAGCCCTCCGTGGCGACCGGACGGATCCGGGCTCGTGGGCCGAGGTCGAGGAGCTGTTTACCGACCGGCGGTGGGACGTCGTGGTCGACACCTGGTCCGGCGGGCCGGCGGTGGTCCGCCGCTCCGCCGCCGCACTGCGCGACCGGGCCGACAGGTACGTCTACGTGTCCAGCCGCTCGGTCTACGCCTTCCCGGCGGCGGACGGCGCCGACGAGGACGCCCCGGTGGTCGACCTGCCCACCGGTGACGACCCGCAGGACGTCAGCTACGCCGAGAGCAAGCTCCTCTCGGAGCTCGCCGTCGAGCAGGCCTTCGGCGCACGGGCGCTGCTCCTGCGCGTCGGGATGCTTGTCGGGCCCCGGGAGAACACCCGCCGGCTGCCCCGCTGGCTGGCCCGGCTGGCCGCCGGGGGCCCCGTACCGGTGCCCGGGCCTGCGGACCTGGACTGGCAGTACGTCGACGCCCGGGACCTGGCGGCGTGGACGTGGCGGGCTGCGGCGGAGGGACTCGGCGGGGTCTTCGACGCCGTCGGACCACCGGGCGGGACGACGACCGGTGAGCTGCTGGGGCTGGGTGTGGAGATCACCGGTGGCCGGAGCACCCTGCACTGGCGTGAACCGGCGGCCTTCGCCGAGGCCGGTGTCGAACCCTGGACCGACCTGCCCGGTTGGTTCCCGCCCGGCCCGGAGCACGCCGGGGTGCACCGTGGCGCGGCGGCGAAGGCGGCCCGGCACGGGCTCGTGCAGCGCCCGCTGCGCGACACGTTGGCCGACACCTGGGCCTGGATGTGCACCGACGAGGGTGTCGCGGCCTGCCGGGACCTGGATCCGCTCTGGTCCCCGGAGGCCGAACGGCGGCTCCTGGAGGCGGGCTGAGCAGGACCCGTCCAGGTCCGCGCCGGATGCGGCGTCGCCGGTCGCCGTCCTGCCCGGCGTCGTGGACCTGTCCGGTGTCGTGGACCTGTCCGGTGTCGCCGTCCTGTCCGGCAGTCGGTTCGACGAAGGGATGTCATGTGTCAAGCACCGGGCGGTCGACCCGTCCTCCGGTCCCGCGAGCGGCCCCGGATCCGCCGGGCGGTGTGCCGGCGTCGCTGCGCGAGGTGATGGCCCGGTTCGCCACCGGCGTCGTCGTGCTCACCGTCGGCGGGTCCCACGTGCACGGCATGACGGCGAACGCGTTCAGCGCCGTGTCGCTCGACCCGCCCCAGGTCCTCTGCTGCGTGGCGCACACGGCCGTGATGCACCGGGCGCTCACCGCCGAGGGCCGGTTCGGCGTCTCGATCATGTCGGGCGGTCAGGTGGACACGGCGCGACACTTCGCC
Organism: Micromonospora sp. NPDC000207; assembly: GCF_040300925.1. Taxonomy (NCBI): domain Bacteria; kingdom Bacillati; phylum Actinomycetota; class Actinomycetes; order Micromonosporales; family Micromonosporaceae; genus Micromonospora; species Micromonospora sp. NPDC000207. Next base: position 3,513 of record NZ_JBEPEQ010000194.1, on the reverse strand, counting down.
GACAAGAACCGGAGGTTGGGTTCCGCCCAGTTCGACGCCGTCGACTGCCGTCCGGGTCCGGCCACCAGTGCCCCGCTGCTCGTCGGCGCGCTCGCCTGGCTGGAGTGCGAGGTGGTCGACGCCTACGTCAGCGGTGACCATTCGATCTTCGTCGGTGAGGTGTTGTCGTCCGCGCGTACCGGAGGGGACGCCGCGCTGCTCTTCTTCGACGGCGCCTTCCAGTCCGTGACCAGCACCTCCGGCAGGGGCGGGCGCGAGGCGGCGGGTCGGCTCGGTCCCTCGATCGGGTGACGGTCGGGGCGTGCCGGTGCGGGTGGGGTCAGGGGCGGGGGACGGTGGCGGTCACGACGGTGGTGGCGATGGCGGCAGCCATGGTGAGCGCGACGGCGTCGGCGGCTGCTCCGGCTCCCCAGTTGCCCTGCTCGAACTCCTTGGCGCGGGCGATCACCGGCGAGGTCCAGGGGATCTCCGGGTCGAACTGGGGGAGGGTGCCGCTGCCCGAGAGCAGGGCGGCGAGCGCGGCGACGCGGGGTCGGGCGGGTGCGCCGTCGACGAGGACCGCGCGGACGTCGGCCACGAGGCGGTCCCGGCGTCCACTGCCGCCGTCTTCGAGGGCCTCCGTCCTGAACAGGCCGAGCATCTTGCGGTGGGTGCGGTGGATGTCGCCGCGTTCGACGAGCCTGTCCAGCAGGGGGCCGCGGAGCTTCGGCCCGATCGTCGCCAGGACGGTCTGGACGGCTCGGGGTTTCGGGGAGAGGTACTCCCAGGTGGAGCGGAGGATGGCGTCTGCCGGTGGGCGGTGCGCGACGGCCTCCACCCGGGTCGTCCCCCAGCTGGTTTCGGTCTGGACGTGGTCGCCGAGGGTGAGGTCGGCGAGGACGGCGCCCGCGAGGGTGTAGAAGAGGGTGTTCTCGCCCGCTATGGCACCGGTGCCGGAGCGCAGGCCGGCATCCGGCTGGAAGAGCAGGAGTAGGAGGTCCTCCGCGAGGGTCGGAGACCGGTGCGCCCCGTGCGGGGTGTCGGTGCCGCCAGGCGGGTGGTGGGGGTCCTGGGTCATCGGGTCGTTCCCTTCGGTCGCCGGTCGGTGCCTGTGCTCGATCTGAGTCGCGCCGCCGGCGGAGGGCTGCCTTCGTCGGGGTGGCTGTCCGGCTCTGTCCCCCCGTGGGGGTCCGGTTCAAACACCGCCTTCGTCGGGGTCGTCGGGAGAGGACCGGCCCACCCCATTGTTTGTACGAACGTTCTATTTGTACGATCGTACAAACACAGGGCGTGGTGGGGAGAGGGATGACGCGAGACCGGTCACCACGGGCGGGGGGACGCCAGTGGCTGGGGTTGGGCCTGTTGGCGTTGCCGACGGCCCTGCTGGGCCTGGACGTCACGGTGTTGTACCTGGTGGTGCCGACGATGGCGGCAGACCTGTCGCCCTCGGCGACGCAGACACTGTGGATCATGGATGCCTACGGGTTCCTCGTCGCCGGCTTCCTGATCATCATGGGAACGCTCGGGGACCGGGTCGGACGGCGACGTCTGCTGACGGTCGGCGTGACGGCCTTCGCCGCCGTGTCGATCCTCGCGGCGTTCGCCCCGACCGCCGAACTGCTGATCCTCGCCCGCGCGCTGCTGGGCGTCGCGGGTGCGACGCTCATGCCCTCGACGTTGTCGTTGATCTCGAACATGTTCCCCGACGTACGCCAGCGGGCCGTCGCGATCGGCGTGTGGGCGACGATGTTCGCCCTCGGCATGGCGGTGGGACCCGTCGTCGGCGGGGTGCTCGTCGACGCGTTCTGGTGGGGGGCGGCGTTCCTGGTCGCTGTCCCCGTCGCCGTGGTGGTCCTGGCCGCAGCCCGCATCGTCCTGCCGGAGTACGCCGATCCCACCGCCGGGCGGATGGACCTCGCCAGCGTGGTTCTGTCGCTCTCGGCGATCCTGCCGGTGGTGTACGCCGTCAAGCAGGTCGCCGCCCACGGCCCCCACCTGGTCGACCTCGCGGTGGCGGGGGTGGGGGTGATCGCCGGGGTGGCGTTCGTGCGACGGCAGCGCCGTCTGGTCGACCCCCTCCTGGACGTGACGCTCTTCCGGGCCCCCGCCCTCGCTGTCGCGCTGACGGTGCTGCTCATCGGTCTGGTCGGGGTCGGCGGGTCGATGTACCTGGTCACCCAGTACCTGCAACTCGTCGTGGGGTTCAGCCCCCTGGTGGCCGGGCTGTGGCTGGGTCCACCCGCCCTGGCGATGTTCGCGGCTGCCATCGGTGCCCCGCTGGTCGCCCGACGGATCCGCCCCGGGTACGTCATGGGCGCCACCCTCGGACTCTCCCTCGTGGGGTACGCCCTGCTGGCCACGACCGGTGTCGACGACGAGGTACGGGTGGCCGTCGGGTTCGCCTTCGTCTACCTCGGGCTGGGCGCGATCGCTGCCCTCGGCACCGACATGGTCGTCGGCATCGCCCCGGCGTCGAGATCCGGATCGGCGGCATCGATGTCCGAGACCGTCCAGGAACTCGGCATCGCCGTCGGGGTCGCCCTCCTGGGCAGCCTCACCACCACTGTCTACCGGGTTCGTACTCGCGTACCCGACGGGGTCCCGACGGAGACGGCCGCCGCGTTCACGGAGAGCCTCGGCTCCGCCGTCGCCGTCGCCGACCAGGTGCCGCCCGGTGCGCTGGACTCCGCCCAGCATGCCTTCACCACCGGCCTGAACGTCGCCTCCTTCGTCGCGGGCGTCGTCATCGCCGGTGCCACGGTCCTGTGCCTGGTCCTGCTGCGTCACGTACCCCGTCTCGGGTCGGACGACCAGACGCAACCGGCGGGGGCCGACGCCGGTTCGACTACCCTCGGGGCGGGCCGAGGAGGGTAGATGGGCGGGACCGACGACGACAGCGGCCACACCGACGGACGCCGTCTGCGCGGTGAGCGGCGTCGAGCCGAGATCATCGAGGCCACCCTCGCGGTGGTCACCCGGGACGGCGCGGCCGGGGTCACCCACCGCACCGTCGCCCGACAGGCCGGGATCACCACCAGCCTGACCACCTACTACTTCACCACTCTCGACGACCTGCTGGTCGCGGCGCTCACCAGCGTCGCCGACGCGTACACCGCTCGGATCCGCGAGATCGTCGATGCTCCCGGCGACGCTCTCGACGCCCTGGCCGCGCTGATCGCCGAGTCCGGCGGGCCGGGCCGGGACCGGGCGCTCGCCGAACGTGAACTCGCCACCCTCGCGGCCCGCCGGCCCGCGCTGCGCCCCGTCGCCCGTCGGTGGCGGGAGAACATCGCCGACCTCGCCGCGACCCTCACCGACGACCCGGAGTCGGTGGCCGCCCTCGTCGCGGTCTCCGACGGCCTCTGCACGGCGGTGCTGCTGGGCGGCGCACCGGCCGACGTGGCCCGGATCCGGGCCGTCCTCGGGCGAACAATCGCCGACCCGGGCCCGACTCCGGTTCGGACGCCCACGACCGGCAGGCGGTAGGGGGCGGGTCGCGGGCCGGGCAGCGGTTCGCCCGACCCCGCCGGACAC